>NZ_JBFTKK010000007.1:0-209965 GCF_056395905.1 Arthrobacter sp. 05T444 | reverse complement strand
TCCATCATCAAGGAACAGCTGATCGACTACGTCCGGGCGGCCTCCACGCACTTTGGCGGGATCTCGCCTTTGAAGAAAGTCATGGACTTCGCCGCGCAGTACCAGATCAAGTCCGGCTTCCACGGCCCCACCGACATCTCCCCGGTCGGGTTCGCCGCGCAGCTGCACGTGGGCCTGGCGATCCACAACTACGGCATCCAGGAGTACATGCAGCACTCGGACGCCACCAACACCGTGTTCGAGCAGTCCATGACGTTCACCGACGGGTACCTGCACCCGGGCGACAAGCCCGGCATCGGCGTCGAATTCAATGAGGAAGCCGCGGCCACCTACCCGTACCAGCAGGCCTACCTGCCCTACAACCGCCTGGTCGACGGCACCGTCCATGACTGGTGAGGCACCACTCGTGACACAGTCTCAGTCAGCCGCCCCCGCCGAGGCTCCCGCCCGTCCCCAGGTCATCGTCATGGGGGTCTCCGGCTGCGGCAAGACCACCATCGGTGACCTCGTGGCCCGCGAACTGGGTGTGCCCTTCCTCGACGGCGATTCCCTCCATCCCGTGGAGAACGTCGCCAAAATGGCAGCCGGAACTCCACTGACGGACGAGGACCGCTGGCCCTGGCTCGCCACGGTGGGCTCTGAACTGGCAGCTGCCAAAGGCGGCTTGGTTCTTGCCTGCTCGGCCTTGCGCCGCAGCTACCGGGACGCGATCCGGGCGCAGGCGCCCGACACCGTGTTCCTGCACCTGCACGGCAGCAAAGAGGTGCTGAGGTCACGTACTGAAGGCCGTTCCGGCCACTTCATGCCGCCTGCCCTGCTCGATTCACAGCTGGCCACGCTGGAACCGCTCGAAACGGACGAAGCCGGAACCGTCGTCGACATCGCCGCCCCGGTGGACCAGGTGGTGGCCGAGGCGCTGGCCGGTATTGGCGCCGTCGCCGGTTCCGGGACTCCGGCGCCCAACGCCGCCGGTGCCGACGGCACGGCGCCCCGGCAGTTCGACGTCGACCTTCAGGCGGCGCCGTTCAACCTCGACGACGACGCCGTGGCGTGGGTGGATTCCACGATCGCCGGGATGAGCCTCGAGGAAAAAATCGGCCAGCTGTTCATCAACCACAACAACGACTACTCCCCGGAGTACCTTGACGGGGTCCTGGACAACTACCATGTGGGCGGCATGCGCTACCGGCCCGGCCCCTCGGCGGCCGTGCAGGAACACATCCGCTACGCCCAGTCCAAGACCAAGGTGCCCCTGCTGGTGGCGTCCAACCCGGAAATGGGCGGTGCCGGCAGCTGCGACGACGGCACCTTCGTGTCCACGCACCTGCAGGCCGGCTCGCATCCGGACAAGTCCATCGCGCGGCAAATGGGTCAGGTGGCCGGCGTCGAAACCGCGGCGCTGGGCTGCAACTGGGCGTTCGCGCCGATCGTGGACATCCACTACAACTGGCGGAACACGGTCATCTCCACCCGGGCCTTCGGCAACACCCCGGACATCGTGGTGGAGCGCGCCAAGGAGTACTTCGACGGCATCAGCGAGTCACCCACTGTCTGCGCCATGAAGCACTTCCCCGGCGACGGCATGGACGAACGCGACCAGCACGTCGTCACGTCCTACAACACCCTCGGCTACGAGGAGTGGGACCGGAGCTACGGGCACGTGTACCGCGAAATGATCGGGCACGGCGTGCAATCCATCATGGTGGGACACATCGGCGCGCCGGAACTCACGCGGCGTTTCCAACCGGGCACGGCAGACAAGGACATCCTGCCCGCCACGCTGGCTCCGGAGCTTCTCCAGGACCTGCTGCGCGGCGAGCTGGGATTCAACGGACTAATCCTCACTGACGCCTCGCAGATGATTGGCCTCACCCAGGCGATGAAGCGCAGGGACCTTGTCCCCGCCACCATCGCGGCCGGCTGCGACATGTTCCTCTTCTTCCGCAACCCCGCGGAGGACTTCCAGTACATGCTGGACGGCTACAAGTCCGGCGTCATCACCGAACAGCGCCTGCATGACGCGCTGCGCCGGATCCTGGCCCTCAAAGCCAGCCTGGGGCTGCACCTGAAGGCTGCCGCCGGGCTTGTCCCGCCGGCAGAAGCACTGGCTGTGATCGGCAGCGACGCCCACCGGGCCATCGCGGCCGAGATCGCGGACAAGACCGTCACCCTGGTCAAGGACACCGCCAACAACCTGCCCATCACCCCGGAAACGCACAAACGGATCCGGCTCTACGGCATCGCCGGCGGCGCGGATTTCACCCGCGCTGACCCGCTGGCTTACCTGGACACCGTCAAGGCCGAGCTGGAAAGCGCCGGCTTCGAGGTGCATCTGTTCAAGACGGCGGCCCAGCGCGAGACGGCGGGAGAGACCGGCGTGAACTTCATGTCGGTTATCTCCGAGGAGGCCACCGGCGACTACGCGGACAAGTACGACGCCGCCTTTGTGTTCGCCAATGTGAAGGGGTTCGCGCAGGAGGCAGCCATCCGGATCAAATGGTCCACCCCGATGGCCGCGGAAATCCCGTGGTACGTCACCGAGGTCCCCACCGTGTTCGTCTCGCTCAACCAGCCCAACCACCTGATTGACGTGCCCATGGTCAAGACCGCCATCCACGCCCACGCCGGAACGCCCGAGGCCATTCGGGCGACCATCGAAAAGATCCAGGGAAAGTCCGTATTCCAGGGGACGTTCAACGACAACGTCTTCTGCGATTCATTCGACACGAGACTTTAGGGCCGGATTTTCGCTAGGTTTCCGGCCTGGTGATGCGGAAACGGACCGGCGCTGAGGGGATCCCAGCAGCGCCGGTCCGTTTTTGCGTCCCGGGACTCATTTCGCAGCGAAAAACATGTGCAGAGCGGGAACCACGTGCGCAGCGGGGCCGCCGGCCGGGCCAAAATGGCGTAGTGAATACCCGTGCGGCAGCTACCCGTTACGGCGTAGCGTTGGCTCATGGAGACAACGGGATGCGTCGTGGTCGGCGGAGGGCCGGCGGGCATGATGCTGGGGCTCCTGCTCGCGAGGGCCGGTGTGCAGGTCACGGTCCTTGAAAAACACGGCGACTTCCTGCGCGATTTCCGCGGCGACACCGTGCACGCATCCACCATTCGCCTCATTGACGAACTGGGCCTGGGCAGCGAATTCCGCGAGCTTCCGCAAAGCCGCCTTCGCAACGTCGCCTTCCCCGTTCCGGGCGTCGGCCTGGTGACGCTGGGTGATTTCTCGTCGCTGCGGCCGCCGTACAACTACATCGCCATGATGCCGCAGTGGGACTTCTTGAATTTCCTGGCCCGTGCCGCGGCGGAGGAGCCCACCTTCACGCTCCGTATGGAGCACACCGCTACATCGCTGATGTTCGACGGCGGCCGCGTCACCGGCGTCCGCTACCGCACCAGCGCCGGCGTCGAGGGTGCCATCCGGGCGGACCTCGTGGTCGCGACGGACGGCCGCCATTCCGTGTTGCGCCAGGCCGCGGGCCTGAAACCACGGGAATTTCCGGTGCCGTTCGACACCTGGTGGTTCAAGCTTCCGCGCTACCCGTCGGAACAGGGGGAAGTGGCCGGGATCGTTCCCGCATTCAAGGGCAGGGAGGCCATGATTGCGCTGTTCCGCGACGATTACTACCAGATGGGCTATCTCGGCCCCAAAGGCGCGGACGCCCGCATCCGCAGCGAGGGCGTGGACCGGTTCAGGGAACGCGTCGGCGCCCTCAGGCCCGACTTGGCGGACCGGCTGGACGCCATCGGTTCGCTGGATGACCTCCACTGGCTCGACGTGCGGCTCAACAGGCTCCGGCGCTGGTACGTGGACGGCATGCTCTGCATCGGAGACGCCGCGCACGCGATGTCTCCGGCCGGCGGGGTGGGCATCAATTTGGCCATCCAGGATGCCGTGGCCGCGGCGGCCCACCTTGCGCCTGCCCTCTTGCGCGGTCAGGTGAGCCTCAAAGAGCTCCACGCGGTGCAGCGGCGCCGGCAGATGCCTACTGTGGTGGTCCAGACGGTCCAGCGGATGATGCACCGTGCCGTGTTTGTTCCGTTGTTCACCGGCAGGAGGTCCGGTGCCCCGGCGTTCGTGCTGTTTATCGCCCGGCACGTTCCGGCTGCCCGGAGGGTCATGCCGCGCCTCATCGCCTTCGGGCCCAGGCCAGAGCACGCACCCGGGTTTGCCCGGCGGCAGGAGCCCCGGGCAATGGCGTAGCGCGGCGCGGGCGGCTGCGGGTTCAGGGTGCGCCGGAGGGGCACCGTCACAAACTGGCGAGCCACTAAACTGGAACCCATGACTGCCACGACGGACTCTCTTTCCGCCCCTGCTGCCCGCGCCCGCCTGCTTGAACTCATCAAGGAACTCGCCGTGGTCCGCGGCAAGGTCATCCTGTCCAGCGGCGCCGAGGCCGACTATTACATCGACCTGCGCCGCATCACGCTCCACCATGAGGCCTCAAAGCTCGTGGGGCAGGTCATGCTGTCCCTGGTCGACGACGCCGGCATCGACTTTGAGTGCGCGGGTGGACTGACGATGGGCGCTGACCCCGTGGGTACCGCGCTCATGCACGCCGCCAGCGACGCCGGCCGCACGGTCGACGCATTCGTGGTCCGCAAGGCACAGAAGTCCTACGGCATGGGCCGTCAGGTAGAGGGACCGTCCGTTGAGGGCCGCAAGGTCCTGGTACTGGAGGACACATCCACCACCGGCGGCTCTGCGCTGACCGCGGTCGAAGGTGTCCGGAAGGCCGGCGGCAATGTGGTGGCCGTTGCCGTGATCGTGGACCGTGACACGGGAGCCAAGGAAAAGATCGAAGCGGAGACGGGCGTTCCTTACCTGTTCGCGTTCGGCAAGGACGAGCTTGGGCTCAGCTGAACGGCTGCTGCCGGTGGACGGCTGTTGCCGGGTAATCTAGTATTTGCGTACCCCGCATCAGTTTCCCCATCTGGAGTACCCCGCCATGCGCACGACCGATCAAGCCCTGAGCAGTGTTGAGCAGATCCAGAATCTTATTCTGGAGAGTGCCGACTTTGAGGCCTTCCTTAACGAGCTTGCCCGGTACTCCGCGCACCAGGTGGCAGGAGACGGTGACGATGCCCTGTGCGGGATAACGCTCCTGCGCGACCGCAAGGCGGCCACCATCGGCTGGAGCAGCGATTCAGCCCGTGAAGTGGACGAGATCCAGTACTCGCTGTCCCAGGGACCGTGCCTGACGGCCGCTGAGGAAGAGCGGGAGGTCCACGTCCCTGACCTCTTCGACGAGGACCGCTGGGGCCCGGACTACGCTAATGCCGTCGCCTCACACGGGCTGCGTTCCGTCCTGTCGCTGCCGTTCAACCTGCAAGGTGACGCCAAGGCCGCGCTGAACCTCTACTCGGACGTCCCGCGCAAGTTCGACGAAAAAGCGGCAGCCCGGGCCAGGGGATACACGCGCGAGATTTCACAGGCACTGCGCCTCGCCGTCAGGTTTTCGCTGCATACGGACAGCGCCACCAACCTCCGTGCCACGCTGGAATCGCGGACTATCATCGATATCGCCGTGGGTATCGTCATGGCGCAGAACCGATGCAGCCAGGAGGCCGCCGTCCGCATCCTCAGGGACGCGTCGAGCAATAGCAACGTCAAGCTGCGGGACATCGCCAAGTCCCTGGTGGATTCCGTGGGCGGGGCGGGCGCCCGCACGCACTTCGAAGAGCCGGGCCAGGGGAATACGCGCGGACCGGGCCAAAGCCAGGCCGGCTGATCCGCCCCGGCGCTTGTGCTGCGGTCCCGCGGAGGGATAGTCTGGCCGAGGTTGAGCCGTCGGCCATAGACACCCTTTTTTGGAGTACCTATGGACAACCAGCCTAATTCCCTCGCTAAGATCGACGATTCCTCGGACACCGTCCGGATCGACGTCCGGGGGAGCCTCACGCAGGATTCCCGTCCTGATCTCCTCCATGAAATCCGGCGCGTTCGCCGGATGGGCGTGACCTCGCAGTCGGTGGCCGAGTCCCGTCCGGACTTCACCGCCCTTATGTATCCGGAAGAGCTGGCTGAAACGCTGGAGGCCGCAGCCGTCCGCCCGCTGTCCAGCTATTCTTCCGAGGAGCTGCTCGCCGCCAGCGACTCCGTCTTCGAACTGCTGGACGATCCCTCCGGTCATGCCGGGAACGAACTCCTCGCGCAATACGACGCCATTGTTGAGGAACTCAACCGGCGCGAGCTCTGCAAGGCAACGGCGAAGCAGGCCGCAGGCAGCTGACCGGACCGCGGCGCCACAACGTTGCCCTAGCCAGTGGAACTGTGCCTAGGGTAGATGAGTGCCGTATGAAGTATCCGCAGGTCCGGAGCCGCGGCCGGGTGGCGAGGCTACCCGGCTGCTCCGGCATGCCTCCGACCTGAAACAGTTCTCCCGGCGTAGCTTCTTCTCCGGGGCGGGGGCGGCTTCGGTCTTGGCGGCGGACATGCTGCTGACGCAGCGGATCCAGGCGGAGCGCCAGGTCCACAAGATCCTGGTGGTCGAGGACGATTTCGCCCAAAGCTACTTCCCGAACTCCAGCTGGATCCTGTTCCCGGGC
This sequence comes from Arthrobacter sp. 05T444, assembly GCF_056395905.1. Lineage (NCBI taxonomy): Bacteria > Bacillati > Actinomycetota > Actinomycetes > Micrococcales > Micrococcaceae > Arthrobacter > Arthrobacter sp. 05T444. The sequence goes on along the minus strand of NZ_JBFTKK010000007.1, from coordinate 203,416 downwards.
TACAAGACCAGCTGGGAAGAGGCGCAGTGGATCCTGAACTCGCTGCGCGGAACCCTACGGCAACGCGGCCAGCTGGCAGCGGTCGGCTACTCGAACCTCGGGCTGGACATCGATCAACTGGTCATCGCCGTGATCGAGCATGTCCGCGCCCGGAACCTGACCAAGCTCTACTTCTACGGCCACAGCTTCGGCGGCATGGTGGCCACGCACGTGGCGGCCCGGCTCCTTGAGCTCCACGGCGTGGAGGTGGCCTTCATCCTGCTGGACTCCAGCCCGTACAGCAAATTCGACGTTCTGGACCAAAGTTGGTTCGACGGCGTCGTGTTCCTTTACGAGAGCGGATTCCGGGTGCCGTCGGTGCTGCGTGGCGGCTACGAACTGGGCGAGCGCGTGGTGCACAAGAACGAGCGTACCTGGCGGCAGATCCTGGACCAGACCCTGGAGCAGCTGTCCCCGATCGCTCCGTCGAGCGTGCTGATCCAGACCGAATCCGCCTATATCTACCACTTCGACGCCACCCGGTTTGCCGACAGGATCGGAGGTGCCCGCATGGCCTACATCGGGAATCCCCAGGACCAGACCGTCAACTATCAGACTGCACGTCAGTCCTGGGCGCGGACGTTCGCAGCCAACATGGTGTCGTCCGATCTGCAGACTGCAGGGGCGCTTCCCGCACACGCCAGCCCGGGCTGGAACCCGTTCGTCTACCGGCCCATCCTGGCGGAGCTGCAGGACAGCATCTTCCCGCTGCCCGGAGGCGGCGGGAAGATGACGCCGTTTTAGCCAGACGTCAGATCTGGCTCTTGAGGTCAGCCACCGAGTTCAGGATCTGGTTGGGCCGGAACGGGTAGGCCGCGATGTCGTCCTTGTGCGTGATTCCGCTGAGCACCAGCACGGTGTGCAGCCCCGCTTCCATCCCGGCGATGATGTCCGTGTCCATCCGGTCACCGATCATGGCGGTGGTTTCCGAGTGGGCATCGATCTGGTTCATGGCCGAACGGAACATCATGGGATTCGGCTTGCCCACAATGTACGGTTCGCGGCCGGTGGCCTTGGTGATCAGGGCCGCGATGGCTCCGGTGGCCGGCATGGGGCCGTCCTTGGACGGGCCCGTGGCATCCGGGTTCGTGGCGATGAAGCGGGCCCCGGCCAGGATCAGGCGGATCGCCATGGTGATGGCCTCGAAGGAATACGTCCGGGTTTCGCCGAGCACCACGAAGTCCGGGTTCTGGTCGGTGAGGATGAAGCCTGCCTCGTGCAGCGCCGTCGTGAGTCCTGCTTCGCCAATCGTGTAGGCGCGGTTTCCGGAATCGGAGCCCTGCACCTGGTCCTTCAGGAACTGGGCGGTGGCCAGGGCCGAGGTCCAGATGTTCTCTTCCGGGATTTCCAGGCCCGAGGCCCGCAGCCTCGCCGCCAGGTCACGGGGCGTGAAGATGGAGTTGTTGGTCAGCACCAGGAAGCGCTTGGAGGTGTCCACCCAGCGCTGGATGAGTTCGGCGGCGCCGGGAACTGGCTGGTTTTCGTGGACGAGGACCCCGTCCATGTCGGTGAGCCAACACTCGATTTCCTGCCCGCTGCGATACACCGCGGCCGATTCCTTGACCTGGTCCGATTCTGCCATGACTACCTCCGCCGGTGATGATTGCTTCCGGAGCCCAGTCTAGTGTTGAGGAGTGACTCAAACGCCCGGAACCCCGCCAGAACCGCAACCAGCTTCAGAGGAAACGCCGGAACCAAAGGCGGAGGTCGGCGTCGGGCCCTGGGAAGGCGTGTGGCCCGAAGGTGACCACTGGGACCCTGACCTGTTGGCGGACGGCGACCGCCGCAACGTCGTGGACAAGTACCGTTACTGGAAGCACGAGGCCATAGTGGCGGATCTGGATTCCAAGCGGCACGAGTTCCACATCGCCATCGAAAACTGGCAGCACGACTTCAACATCGGCACTGTGGTGCGCACCGCCAACGCCTTCCTCGCCAAAGAGGTCCACATCATCGGACGACGCCGGTGGAACCGCCGCGGGGCCATGGTCACCGACCGCTACCAGCACGTCCGCCACCACCCCACCGTGGAGGATTTCGTGGCGTGGGCCCGGGGGGAGGGGCTGGCGATCATCGGGATCGACATCTTCCCGGATTCGGTGCCGCTGGAAACCTACGAACTGCCCCGCAAATGCGTGCTCGTCTTTGGCCAGGAGGGCCCCGGCCTGACCCCTGAAGTGCACGAGGCCGCGGAGGCCACACTGTCCATCGAGCAGTTCGGCTCCACCCGCTCCATCAACGCCGGGTCCGCGGCGGCGATTGCCATGCACGCGTGGGTGCGCCGGCACGTGTTCGGCCAGGGCTTCCAGTTGCGCTGAGATGGCGGTTCGCATGAGTGTCCGGCGGACTGCCGGCAAGCGCCATCTGGCGTGCGAATCGAGCCAAGTGTTACCCGGCCGCGTGACCCGAAACACGGCCGGTGCGCAGAAATGGCTAGGATGGTTCCTAGCCGACGAGGTTCACTCCAGGGTCAACACAACCCGCAGACGAAATTCACTTTAGGAGTCAGCATGCCCATTGCAACCCCAGAGATCTACGCCGACATGATCGACCGCGCAAAAAAGGGCGGCTTCGCATTCCCGGCGGTCAACGTCACCTCCTCCCAGACCCTGAACGCTGCCCTCCGCGGTTTCGCCGAGGCTGAGTCCGACGGCATCGTCCAGGTTTCCACCGGCGGTGCCGCGTACTGGTCCGGCGCCTCCACCAAGGACATGGTGGCCGGTTCGCTGGGCTTCGCCGCGTTCGCCCGCGAGGTTGCCAAGAACTACAACGTCAACATCGCCCTCCACACCGACCACTGCCCCAAGGACAAGCTGGACGGCTTTGTCCTGCCGCTGCTGGCAGCGTCCGAGGAAGCCGTCAAGGCCGGCAAGGACCCCATCTTCAACTCGCACATGTGGGACGGCTCCGCCGAAACCCTCGACGAGAACCTGCGCATCGGCCGCGATCTGCTGGCGCGGGCTTCCGCCGCCAAGATCATCCTCGAAGTTGAAATCGGCACCGTGGGCGGCGAGGAAGACGGCGTCGAGCACGAGATCAATGAGAAGCTGTACACCACCGTTGAGGACGCCCTGGCCACCATCGAGGCCCTCGGCTCCGGCGAAAACGGCCGCTACATCACCGCCCTGACCTTCGGCAACGTGCACGGCGTGTACAAGCCCGGCGGCGTGAAGCTGCGCCCGGAGATCCTCAAGGACATCCAAGCCCAGGTCGGCGCCAAAATCGGCAAGGACAACCCGTTCGACCTCGTGTTCCACGGCGGCTCTGGCTCCTCCGACCAGGAAATCGCCGACGCCGTTTCCTACGGTGTGATCAAGATGAACATCGACACCGATACCCAGTACGCCTACACCCGCCCCGTAGTGGACCACATGCTCCGCAACTACGACGGCGTGCTGAAGGTCGATGGCGAGGTCGGCAACAAGAAGCTGTACGACCCCCGCGTCTGGGGCGCCTCCGCCGAAGCCGGACTGGCTGCCCGCGTTGTGGAAGCTGCCCAGCAGCTCGGCTCCACCGGCAAGACCTTCTAACTATGTCCGACGAATTCCGCAAGAACCTGATGGGTCCTGAGCCCACGCTCCTGCCTGCCGAGACCGAGGTCAACGCACAGCTGGACGCGGGCCAGGAAGCACTGGATCTGGTGGAAAAGCACCCGACGTCGTCGCTGCTCTGGGCCGTGCTGGCCGAGGAAGCCTGGGCCGACGGCCGCACCATCGACTCCTACGCTTACGCCCGCGTGGGTTACCACCGCGGCCTGGACTCGCTCCGCCGCAACGGCTGGCGCGGCGTCGGGCCCATCCCGTGGGAACACGAGCCGAACCGCGGCTTCCTGCGCGCACTGTACTCGCTGGGGCGGGCTTCTGCCGCCATCAACGAGGCCGAGGAGCCGGAGCGGATCGAGAAGTTCCTCAACGACTCGGACCCGGCAGCCAAGGCAGCGATCGAAGCCAGGTAGCCAAAGCAACGCGGGGTCACTTACGCCCCAATCCACTTTGATGGATTGGGGCCTGGTGACCCCGCGTTGTCGGCATCCGAGGCGTTAGCAGTTCTCATCACGCCTACCGAGTCGACTGATTTCGAGGGCGTCAGCGCCAGAACTCAGTGAGCTGCCCGGCAAGGGCTCTGCCTTGGTTGTAACCAGCCCGCGCAGCGGGCGGACGCAGCGACAGATCCATCGCACTGGCGCCGAACATGTGCTCGGAGTTACTATCCGGGAAGATCGTTTCGACTCTGCTGCCGCGTGCGCGTAGTTCGTCGACCTGTGTTGCGAGATGCAGGCCCCAGTCCGCCGGAGTCCGTGATCTGCCGCCGAATGGTGACAGCACCAGCACCCGTGCGTATCCGGCTGCCAGATCGGCATTGTCGGCGTTGGATCGGTAGCCGCCGTCGATGTATCGGCTGCCGCCGATGCTGTAGGCGAAACCACTGGCACAGCTGGCGGCCACGGCGTCCACCAGGTCGACCCCGCTGTTGCCGTCGAACACGACCGGGTCACCGGAATGGGCATCGACCGCCGTGATGAACATTCTCCGCTGCGGCCAGAGCTGACTGGGAAGCCGAGCGGCGACGGTAGCGCGCCACCGCGTTTGCCCGGAACCGTCCGACGCCGCATCCATGTCGAGTGCCGCCGCGCCCATTCTGCGGCGCATGTCAGCCGCATCCTCAGCGGCGGCGATGATCTTCCCCGTTCGCTCCATGTGGTCCGCCGCCGGCCTGACCGGAACGCGTCCTCGGTCGGATCCGACCGGACCGGTTCGTTGCTGGGGCGCCGCGGCAAGGATGGCGGCAAACAGTTCGGCCGGGGTCGCGCCAGCTATCTGTGCCGCGGCCGTCGATCCGGCCGACGTCCCGATGACCAGGTCGGCCTCGGTCACATCCAGCCCGGCATCGAACAAGCCGGCGATGGCGCCGATCAGCCACGCGTTGCCTGTCGATCCGCCGCCACCGAGGACCAATGCCCGCTCGCCCGCGGCGCGCACCTGCTTTGTGGCGTCGTCCTGCGGCTGATCCTGGTCGGACCTCGGCCGGTCGGAGGCCGTCGTCGAGGTGAAGTGCAGTCTTGAAGAAGGTGTTGTGTTCATGGGAGTCGTCTTTCGCGAAATTGCCTGGCGGGCGCTCCCAGCTGCGACTACTTCAGTCGCGCGATCGCGGACTGCATGGGAGTGCCCATTGCGATACTGCGTACATGGGTCTCACCTCCTGCCGATTGATCACGATTACCGGAAAGCTATCACGGCGGCGACGCGGTGGGCAACCGGCATTATGCCGGTTGTCGTTTGGCATTCGAACGCCACACCCTCATCTGTGACGGGCCCCTTTTAAGCACGACGGCGGGCGGTCGCCTTTCCCCTGAAAGGTGACCGCCCGCCGTCGTACTTTGAAGCGTAAGGCGCTAGCTGGCGGCCTTCGCCAGGCCGGTGCGGGCCATCGCGTCCGCGTAGACAACGTGCATCTCGTCGAGATACTGCTGCTGGCGGGCAGGCGTGCCGGCGAAGGCACGGCCGCTGAGCGAACGGACCTTGTAGGTCTTCAGGCCGCGGCGCCAGAGCAGGGGCACCTCGGTCTTGAGCAGCAGGCCGGCCAGCCGGTTGGCCTCCGTGCCGTGAGCCACGATCACGGACGCCCGGGGCACGAACGCCAGGAACTTCAACAGCGGCTTGAGTCCGGCCGAAATCTGGTCCGGGGTGAACTTGCCGTTCGGCTCGCCAGGGACATGCCACGGGTGCACATTCCACGGCATGACGTACTCGGGCCGGAGCCCGAGCTTCCACTGCACGCCGAGCATGCGGGCGGCGGCGTCGTCGTCGCCGGGCGTGATGAAGCCCGAGGGCGAGGAGGTACCGATGTTGGAGTAGAGGCTGATGATGCGGCATTCGTCGACGTCGTGCATGGGGTCGACGTAGGGCACCTGGGTGCCTGGCTTGGTGTTCTGCAGGGAGTCGCACAGCTCATTTACGGCTGCGACGTTGGGTTCGTAACGGCGGCTCAGAAGTTGTTCACGGAAAGATTCAGTAGCCATGGCTGTCATGTATTGCTGTGTCTCCTGCGGGGATCGGTCACGCTGCCTCCCCGGAAGCGGGCGCGTCAAGTCCGGGGTGGTTTGAAATGTGGTGTGGATCGATTCCTGGTCGATCCTTATCAGTTTAGCAAGCCGCACGAAATGCGGACCCCGCCTTCTGGCGTCCCGGTGACCGAAAGGCCCGCAGGGCAGGGCCCGCGGGATGTTTAAAGAGGGCTAAATCACTGCCAGAGACGCTTCGTGGGGCGGCGTGCGCCCTCCCCGAGAGCCTCCAGCTTTGCAACGGCGATCTGGGGATGGACGCGGCCGCCCAGCCCGCAGCCGGTGGAGGCGATGACGTTTTCGCGTCCCACCAGACGGGCAAATCGCTCGATCCGGTCGGCCACCAGGTCCGGGTGCTCCACCACGTTGGTGGCATGCGAGACGACGCCGGGGATGATCACTTTGCCCTCGGGGAGCTTGGTGTCTTCCCAGACGCGCCATTCGTGCTCATGCCGGACGTTGGCCGCCTCGAAGGAGTATCCGCCGGCGTTAATCTGCAGAACGGAGTTGATGATGTCGGCGAATGGAATGTCGGTGGTGTGCGGTCCGTGCCATGAGCCCCAGCAGACGTGCAGCCGGATCTGTTCCTCGGGCAGGTCGCGGAGGGCCCAGTTGGTGGCCTCGACGCGGAGCTGGATGAACTTGAGGTAGTCCTCAAGGCTGGGCTCGGGGTTGATTTGGTCCCAGCTTTCGGCCAGCGACGGGTCATCCAGCTGCACTGTCAGGCCGGCATCAATGATGGCCTTGTATTCCTCCCGCATGGCGTCAGCGCACGCGTAGAGGAGCTCCTCATCAGTTTTGTAGTACTCGTTGGCCACCCGGGCGCAGGAGCCCGGGGACAGCGAGGCAACGAAACCGTCCGTGAGGCCGGCAGCGGCGAGGCCCGTCTTGAGGTTGGCGATGTCCGAGGCCACCAGCGCCTGCCCCGTGTAGCTCAGGGGGCCGGCGATCTTGGGCTGGGAAACGCTCTTGCGGTGCGCAAGGATTCCCGAGGACGGATCGTTGTTGGCGCTGGACCACCTCCACCACCGATGTTTCCAGCAGGTCCAGGAATTCCGGCGTGATTCCGTCTGCTTCCCTGGCCTCGTTGGCGGCAATGAGCTCAGGCGTCCGGGGCAGCGAGCCGGCGTGGGTGACGCGGATGTGGTCGGCATTAAGGGACATGGCGGAATTCCTTTCCATCGGTCCTGGCGGTAGCACCTTTACTGAGGCAGGCCCTGTCGTAGGGGACCTGCCTTCGGGCGAGGTTGCTGCGGCGTCAGTGATCCAGGTCTCTCGGCCGCTCGGGATGGTCACTCTCGCTTAATTCCACGGGCGAGGCGCTGGCAAATCGTTGGCCATATATGTCGCGGCAAGGCAGGCAGACAGCGGTGGCTCATGATGCTGGCTGAGACAGCCGTGGAGTTCACAGGAAATAGACGAGACAGCGCCGCCGCGGCTCATCGGCCAAAGCGAGACTTCAGCGGCCCATCGGCTAAACTTGGGTGGTAAGAGCCCCGGAACTCTTGCGTCTTCGCTCATTGGCCAACGCCGTGCGTGCGGGCGATGAATTCGGGGCATTCTCATGAACGGCGCTGCGTTGTGGCGGGCCCACTTGGTGGGCCAACTGCGGGTGGCCCGAACGAATGGGGGAGGATCCCATGCCAGCAATCGTGATCGTCGGAGCCCAATGGGGCGACGAAGGCAAAGGTAAGGCCACCGACCTGCTCGGCGGCCGCGTCGACTACGTCGTCAAGCCGAACGGCGGCAACAACGCCGGGCACACCGTCGTCGTGGGCGGTGAGAAGTATGAGCTCAAGCTCCTTCCTGCCGGCATCCTGAGCCCGAACGCGGTTCCGATTATTGGCAACGGCTGCGTGGTGAATCTTGAAGCCCTGTTCCAGGAGATCGACGGCCTCGAGGCCCGCGGCGCGGACACCTCCAAGCTGCGCGTCTCGGCCAACGCCCACCTCGTAGCGCCGTACCACCAGGTGCTGGACAAAGTCACCGAGCGTTTCCTGGGCAGCCGCGCCATCGGCACCACCGGCCGCGGCATCGGCCCGGCCTACATGGACAAGGTGGCCCGCCTCGGCATCCGCGTCCAGGATGTCTTCGACGAGTCCATCCTTCGCCAGAAGGTAGAAGGCTCGCTGCGCCAGAAGAACGAACTGCTGGTCAAGGTCTACAACCGCCGCGGCATCCTCGTGGACGAGATCGTCAACTACTTCCTCTCCTTCGCGGAACGGCTGCGCCCGCTGGTCATCGACAGCACGCTGGTGCTGAACACCGCCTTGGACGAGGGCAAGGTGGTGCTTATGGAGGGCGGCCAGGCCACGTTCCTCGATGTGGACCACGGCACCTACCCGTTCGTCACCTCCTCCAACCCGACCGCCGGCGGCGCCTCGGTGGGCTCCGGCATCGGGCCCACGCGCATCTCCCGGTCCATCGGAATCATCAAGGCGTACACCACGCGCGTTGGAGCGGGTCCGTTCCCCACGGAACTGTTCGACGAGATGGGCATGTACCTGCAGAAAACCGGCGGCGAGTTCGGCGTGAACACCGGCCGTCCGCGCCGCTGCGGCTGGTACGACGCCGTCCTGGCACGGCACGCCTCCCGCGTCAACGGGTTCACGGACTACTTCGTCACCAAGCTGGACGTGCTCACGGGCATCGAGCAGATCCCGGTCTGCGTCGCATACGACGTCGATGGTGTCCGGCATGACGAAATGCCCATGACCCAGACCGAGTTCCACCACGCCAAGCCCATCTTCGAGTACTTCGAAGGCTGGACCGAGGACATCACCGGCGCCCGTACCCTCGCGGACCTGCCGGAGAACGCCCGGAACTACGTGCTGGCGCTGGAGAAGCTGTCCGGCACCCGATTCTCCGCGATCGGCGTGGGCCCGGACCGCGACCAGACCATCGTGGTCAACGACCTCATCAACGACTGACGACTCCACTCCAGGGACGTTCGACGGCGGCGGGTCACCTTTGTCAGGTGGCCCGCCGCCGTCGTACCCTCCCGGATATCTAAGGAATTTCCGGTTGCGCGTAACCTGCGACCCCCCTTGCTGCGATTACGTATGTGTAAGCGCCGGGCCGGTGGCCTTCCCCCCATCGGCCCCCGGCCCGGCCTTCAACCAACCAAAGGACTTTTTTTCTTATGAAGAGTGTTAGCAAGACCACCAAGATTGCTGTCGGCGCCGCCATCATCGTTGTCGGAGGTTTCTCCAGCATCGGACTGGCCAACGCGGCCCAGGTATCGGGCTCACAGCATGCAGAGGTGACCCCCGCTACGCCCGCCGTTCCGGCCACGCCTGCCGTTCCCGCTACGCCCGCCGTTCCGGCCACGCCCGAGGCGCCGGCCGTGCCCGCCGTCCCGGCCGCTCCGGACGCCAAGGCCAAGGCTGCTGGCGAGGCTTCGGACGCCGCTGATGCCAGCGTGGAAGCGGACAAGGACTCCGCGGCGGCCAAGGCACACGCCTCACGCGCCGGCAACACTGCCGGTGCTGACGCGGTCACCGCAATCCCCGCCACGCCAGCTGTTCCTGGCGGCGCCGGTGTTCCCGCCACCCCGGCTGTTCCCGCCACCCCGGCTGTTCCCGCCACCCCGGCTGTTCCGGACGTTGCAGACCACGTGGCCAAGCCGGCCACGCCGTCCGTTTCCGGCGGCGCCGATGTCCGCGCCGACGCAGATGCATCCGCTGACGTGCCCAAGGCCGGCAAGTAAACAGCGACTTCCCCGACTAGGGGCTCACGGTGTGCGGCGGCTAGGCTTACTACCGCCGCACACCAGCAGTAAGGGAAGGACAGCTCCTTGGCAGCTCAGCTGACCGATGACGAATTGTCAGCCGCCCTTACTGGCGACCCTTCCGGCTTCAGCGCCGTCTACACTACTATTTCGCCCGCTGTGCTCGGATATTTCCGGGCACGTGGCGTGGATGACGCCGAAGCGCTCACGCAGGACGTCTTCGTGGATATCCTGCCAAAGCTGACAGGCGTCAAGGGCGGACGCACGGGGCTGCGGACCTTCATCTTCTCAGTTGCCCACGCCCGGCTCGTGGATTACCACCGCCGGTCCGCCAGGGCACCCCACTTGACCGAATATGACCCGCTGCAGGACGAACGGTATTCGAACTCTGCCGAGGACGACGTGCTGGGCAGGCTGGGTGGCATCACCTCCACCCTCTCCATGCTCAATGACGAGCACCGGGAAGTCCTGATCCTGCGGATCGTTGCGGACCTCTCCATCGAACAGGTGGCCGGCATCATGAACAAAACTCCGGGCGCCATCAAACAGCTTCAGAGGCGCGGGCTCCTTGCCTTGCGCGAACTCGTCAAGGAAAAGGACCACGCGCCATCATGAGTGTCACGCCGACAGGCAGGGACGGGGAGATCCAGGCGATTCTCCGTGATTCCGGGCTCGAAGAGGACGAAGACCTTTGCAGGACGCTTGACGAACTGCGCGGGCTCGCCCAAGACGTCGCTCCGGCACCGCGCGCGGATCTCGCCGCCCTGCTCACGCCGGGCGTGTCCAGTCTGGAACTCCGCCGCCAGGGCAGGAAGCGCAGGATGGGAGTAGTGGTCAGCGCCGCGGTGGTCGGCGCGATGGGCCTTGGCGCCGGCGCCGTGGCTGCCTCCGGCGAGGACTTCCGCCGAAGCGTTGGCCACACCGTGGTGCAGTTCCTCCAGCCGGCTGACGAGGCCACCGCTCCAGGGACCGACCTTGGGGGTCCTTCGCCCGCAGACCTGCCGACGCCTACGGCTGTTTCGCCAACCTCACCGACCGCAGCTCCGTCTTCGCCGGCAGCATCGTCGCCGGCGGTTGCCTCACAGTCGCGGGCGCCCGCCGCACCTCGGAGCCCCGAGACCCCGGCCCCCTCAGTGCTGCCAGGTGCGGCTCCTGGCGGGAAGCCCGACAAAGCTGCTGCGGTACCCGCCCGGCCGACGCAGCTCCCCGTTGTTCCGGGCGGCGGCATACGGCCGCAGCTTCCGTCCAAACCGAAACCGGCGGTACCGACCCTGCCGGGTGCCGTTCCGGCTCCCTCCCCAGGAAACCAGTGAACCCCTGGAAATTGTGAGTCCTTTTCAGGGCGCCTGAGGCCGCCACCAAAAAAACTTTCTCGAACTTTTTTCGAATCGGCGTAACCTCGCGAGTCGTCGCGGCGATTACCCATATGAAAGCGCCGGGCTGGAAGTTGTCCCCCATCAGGTTCCAGCCCGGCACTTTTTCCTGCTGCCGGTATAGGCCTAAGCCAGCACTTGCCGCCTGGATGAGATGACCCCGGTGTCGAAGCCGGCCAGGTGAAGTCCGCCATGGAATCGGGCGTGCTCAATCTTGACGCAGCGGTCCATGACGACGTCGAGTCCGGCCGCCTCGGCTTCTTTGGCAACGTCTTCATGCCACGAGCCCAGTTGCAGCCAGAGGGTTTTGGCTCCAGCCGCGATGGCCTCGTCCAGGACGCCCGGCAGGTCATCGTGCTTGCGGAACACATCAACGATGTCCGGGCTCTCCGGCAGGTCGGCCAGCGACGCATACGTGGGCTGCCCCAGGATCTCCTTTACCACCGGGTTCACGAAATATACCTTGTACCGGGTGGATGACTGCAGGTACGTGGCCACGAAATAGCTCGCACGCGACGGCTTGTCCGACGCGCCCACGATGGCAATGCTCTTTGCCTGCCGGAGCAGGTTCAGGCGTTCCGGTGCTGAGGGGCCTTCCCATGTGCGGGCTTCCGTGCTCATCAGTTCGCTCCGATCGTGCAGGCTTCCGCCGCCGCCAGGGACGCTAAGCCGCGGGCGGATGCATCCGAGGCTTCCACCTCCGATGCTTCGGTCAGGGCCTGGTCCAGGTCCCACAGGATGTCGTCAATGTCCTCGAGGCCGACCGAGATGCGGACCAGGTCTTCCGGAACTCCGGCAGACTCGAGCTGGGCCGGGCTCAGCTGCTGGTGGGTGGTTGAACCGGGGTGGATGACCAGGGTGCGGGAGTCGCCAACGTTGGCCAGATGCGACGCCAACTGGAGGGACTCGATGAACTTCTGCCCGGCCGCGCGGCCGCCCTTGACGCCGAAGGAGAACACCGATCCGGGACCCAGGGGCAGGTACTTCCGCGCCCGCTCGTAGTGTGGGTGGGACGGCAGCCCGGAGAAGTTCACGTAGGCCACGCGCTCGTCGGCCTCGAGCCATTCCGCCACGGCCTGGGCGTTCTTCAGGTGCTCGTCCAGGCGCTGGGGAAGGGTTTCGACGCCCTGCAGCAGCTGGAACGCGGACTGCGGTGAGAGTGCGGGGCCGATGTCCCGCAGCTGTTCGCAACGGAGCTTGGTGAGGAAGCCGTACTCGCCGAAGTTCCCCCACCAGGAGACGTTGCCATAGGAGGCCACCGGCTCGGTCATGGTGGGGAACTTGCCGTTGCCCCAGTTGAACCTGCCGCTCTCCACGATCACGCCGCCCAGCGTGGTGCCGTGGCCGCCGAGGAACTTGGTGGCGGAATGGATCACGATGTCCGCTCCGTGTTCGATCGGCCGCACGAGGTACGGCGTGCTCAAGGTGGCGTCGACGACGAGGGGAATGCCGGCGCCGTGCGCCACCCTCGCCAGGGCCGCAAGGTCCTGCACCTCCGACGACGGGTTGGCCACCACCTCGACGAATATCGCCTTCGTGTTCTCCCGGACAGCCGCGGCGTAGTCTGCGGCGTCGGTGCCGGGAACGAAGGTAGTGTCGACGCCGAAGCGGCGAAGGGTCACGTCCAGCTGCGTGACGGTGCCGCCGTACAGCTGGGAGGCGGCCACGATGTGGTCGCCGGCCTGGGTGAGCGCGGCGAAGGTGATGAACTCTGCAGCCATCCCGGAAGCCGTGGCCACCGCACCGATGCCGCCCTCAAGGGACGCAATGCGCTCCTCGAACGCGGCCACGGTGGGGTTGCCGATGCGGGAGTAGATGTTGCCGTACTTCTGCAGGGCAAACAGGTTAGCCGCGTCCTGGGTGTCCTTGAACACGAAAGACGTGGTCTGGTAGATGGGCACGGCACGGGCGCCGTGCTCGGCGTCGGGCGTGCCGCCGGCGTGCAGCGCGCGGGTGCGGAAGCCGAACTTGCGGTCTGCCATCAGACAGCCACCGGCACAGAGGCAACCGGGGTCTGGGACAGGTCCAGTTCGGTGCCGTTCTTGCGGGCCAGGTCCGCCTCGAGTTCGCGGACGATCGGCAGGACATCCTGGCCAAACGCAGCGATCTCTTCCTGGAAGTGCAGGTAGCCGGTGAGGAACAGGTTCACGCCGATTTTCTTGTACTCCACGATCCGCTCGGCGATCTGCTCCGGGGTGCCGATCAGCTGGGTCTTGAAGCCGTCGTTGTACTGGACCAGGTCCTCGAACGTGGAATCGGCCCACATGCCCTTGCCGTCCTTGGTGGACGCTCCGGCCTCCTGAACGGCGTCGCGGAAACCCTGGACTGCAGGTTTGTGTGCTTTCTCCACGATCTCGCGGAGCGTGTCGCGGGCTTCCTGCTCCGAATCGCGGGCGATCACGAAGCCGTTGAGGCCGAAACGCGGCGCTGCGATGGCGCCTTCGGTGCCGCGCCCGCTTTCTCCTGCGGAGGCCACCACGCCTGCGATGTTTTCCTTGAAGCCTTCCAGGTCCTTGCCGTTGGAGAAGTACCAGTCGGCCACGCGGCCGGCCGTGGCCTGGGCCGCGGTGGAGTTGCCGCCGAAGAAGATCTCCGGGTGCGCGCGGCCGGGAACGTCCACCGGTGCCGGGTTCAGGGTGAAGTCGGTGATGTTGTAGTACTTGCCGGACTGGCTGTACTCCGTCTCGGTCCACAGGCCGCGCAGAACCTTGATGAACTCCTCGGTGCGGACGTAGCGCTCGTCGTGTTCCAGCCACTCGAGGCCGAAGTTGGTGAACTCATTCTTGAGCCAGCCGGAGACGATGTTCACGGCGGCGCGGCCGTTGGAGATGTGGTCGGCAGTGATGATGTACTTCGCAAGGACGCCGGGGTGCCACATGCCGGGGTGGACGGCGGAAATGACCTTGAGCCGCTCCGTGGCCGCCAGCAGCGCCAGGCTGAAGGATGTGGCCTCGTGCTGCTTGTCCGCGCCGTATGAGGCGGCGTAGCGGGTCTGCGTCAGCGCGTATTCGAAGCCGGAGTTCTCGGCGATCCGCGCCAGCTTCTTGTTGTAGTCGAAGTCCCAGCCGGTGCGCTGTTCGATCGTGGAGACGACCAGGCCGCCGGACACGTTGGGCACCCAGTAGGCGAACTTCAGGGGCTCGGAAAGACGGGCTACGTTGCTGATGTCGTTCATTGTTATTCCTTTACTTCTGGCCGGTGACGGGTGCTGAGGGGACGGCCGTGCGGCGGCGCAGCACGGCCTGGATGCCGGCGATGGCCGGCTCGTTCTGGAGGGAGGTGGTGTCGCCGAGGGCGGTGCCCTCGAAAAGCTGCGTGAGCAGGCGCCGCATGATCTTGCCGCTGCGCGTTTTGGGGACATCGGGAACCACGACGACGTCGCGTGGCTTGGCGATCGGCCCGATCTCCTTCGCGACGTGATTGCGGAGGTCGTCGTTGATTGAGCTCGTCGAAACCGCGGAAACCCCGCCCTTCAGCACCACAAAGGCGACGACGGCGTGGCCGGTCTTGGGATCCGCGACCGGACACACGCCCGCCTCCACGACGTCCGGGTGGGACACGAGGGCCGACTCGATCTCGATGGTGGACAGCAGGTGCCCGGAGACGTTGAGAGTGTCATCCACGCGCCCGAGGATCCAGATGTCGCCGTCGTCATCGTATTTGGCGCCGTCGCCGGCAAGGAACCAGCCCTGGGCAGCGTACTTGCGCCAGTACGAATCGAAGTAGCGCTGGGGATTGCCCCACACAGTGCGCGCAATCGCGGGTCCGGGGGTGTCAACCACAATGAAACCCTGGACGCCCGGCGGCACGGTATTGCCGGCGTCGTCCACGATGCGCGTGCTGACGCCCGGCAGCGGGCGGGCCGCGCAGCCCGGCTTGAACCCGGTGTCCGTCGGCGCCGGGGAGAGGATGGCGGCACCGGTTTCGGACTGCCACCAGGTGTCCACCACGGGGGCTGTGCCGGCACCGACATTCCGGCGCAGCCAGCGCCAGGCCTCCGGGTTGACCGCTTCGCCCACGGTGCCGAGCATCCGGATGGAGGAAAGATCGTAGGTGTCCGGCACGCCGTCCGGGAACCAGCCCATGAGCGAGCGGACCAGGGTGGGCGCGGTGTAGTACTGCGTGACGCCGTAGCGTTCGATGATCTCGAAGTGCCGGCCGGGGTGCGGCGTGTTGGGCGTGCCCTCGAAAATCACCTGCGTGGCACCGTTTGAGAGCGGGCCATAGATCTCGTAGGTGTGCGCGGTGACCCAGGCGAGGTCGGCGGTGCACCAGTGCACGTCCTGGTCCCGGAGGGCGGGGTCGGGGTTGCTGAAGAGGTGCTCGAAGCTCCACGATGCCTGGGTCAGGTAGCCGCCCGAGGTGTGCACCAGTCCCTTGGGCTTTCCGGTGGTCCCGGAGGTGTACATGATGAAGAGCGGGGTCTCGGCGTCGAACGCTTCGGCCTCGTGGACCTCGGAGGCAGTCCCTACGGCGTCATGCCACCACACGTCGCGGCCTTCAGTCATAGGGACGGTTGCCAGGCGGTCCGCGGGGGTGGTCCTGTTGACCACCAGGACGCGCTCGATGGCGTTGTCGCCGGAGACGGCGACATCCGCGTTGTCCTTGACCGGTACTGCCACGCCGCGGCGGAACTGGCCGTCCGTGGTGACCAGGAGCTTGGCGCCGGTGTCCTCCACCCGAAACTTGAGGGCTTCAGCAGAGAAACCGCCGAAAACGAGGGAATGGATGGCGCCGATGCGGGCCACAGCGAGCGTGATGATGACGGTTTCCGGAATGACAGGGAGGTAGATGACCACGCGGTCGCCCTTGGCGATGCCCAGGTCCAGGAGGGCATTCGCGGCCTTGGACACCTCACGCTGGAGGTCGGCGTAGGTGACGGTGCGACGGTCACCGGGCTCGCCCTCGAAGTAGAGGGCAACCCTGTCGCCGCGTCCCGCCGCGACGTGGCGGTCCACGCAGTTGTGGGCCACATTGAGCCGGCCGCCCTCGAACCAGGTGATGTCCGGGCCGGTGCCGGCCTCAAGACTGGCGGGAACCCTCCGGTGGGCGGTGTGCCACGGCTTGCCGCCGTGCCCGCCTTGACCGGGTGTGGTCCAGTCGAGGCGGAGGGCCTGCTGCTCCCAGAAGGCAACAGTGACCAGATCGGTGTCCAGGCCGCTGTACGGAACAGAACCCGGGGTGGTGCTGCTGTGACGCGCCGGCCCGCCAGTGGGGACGCCGTGCACTGCGCCTTCCGTGGGCTCGGTCGAGGACCATCCCGAAGAGCCGCGAAGGGAGCCGGGCGCGTCACGCAGCCCTGCTTCGATCGCCGTCGCGTTCGAAGTGGTTTGTGGATCTTCGGCCGCCCGGGTCTCCGCAGGGGAAATCCGGGCAAACGAAGGCAGAGCAGAAGAAATCTCGGGGGTCATTTGGGTACTCCATCGGACCTGGCAGTAGCACCCTGTTGTTCCGGGGAACAGATCGGCGGGAATGGTCGTCCCACGTCACCGGGTTGCTGCGGCTTCATCGATCCAGGTCTCTAGGCCGCTCGGGATGGTCGCTATCCACTAAAACGGAGCCGCGGGATTCTACAAAATTTGCCTCGTTTTGCGACGTAATATTCTTCTCGGCGCTTTGGATGGTGCCACCTTCGTTCATTTGTTCGGAAATTGTGCGTGAACGCCGCAGGCGTAGGCTTGATGCATGGCCCACGTTAACGATCG
The DNA here is from genome assembly GCF_056395905.1 of Arthrobacter sp. 05T444. NCBI lineage: Bacteria > Bacillati > Actinomycetota > Actinomycetes > Micrococcales > Micrococcaceae > Arthrobacter > Arthrobacter sp. 05T444. The sequence goes on along the minus strand of NZ_JBFTKK010000007.1, from coordinate 186,508 downwards.
AGCAGTCATCGAGCGCCTCATGCGAACCAAAGGGAGATGGGCCATTGTCGGCCTCACCACCAACGAATGGCGGTCGGCCTATGACGTTGCCCTTTATGTCCGCGACCGCATGGGAATGGAGATTATCCCCATTAATCTCCCCGGAGACGACGTCCATGGGGAGAAGGGCTACCGCTCCCTGACTGAGATCCCGCCGGAGAAGCACCCGATCGACGTCGTGGAGTGCTTTGTGAACTCACACAAGGTGGGCCCGGTGATTGATCAGGCGATCGCGGTGGGCGCCAAGGCAGTCTGGCTGCAGTTGGCTGTTTTCGACGACGACGCCGTGGAGCGCGCCAAGGCCGCCGGACTGGACGTCGTGGTCAACTCCTGCCCCGCCCGCGAGGGCTGGCACTTCGGGCTCTGAGCCGGCATTCGCGCTGTCCTCAGCGCTTCATCAGGTCCGGGTAGTGACGCTCGGTCACGTCCGGATGGGCGCGCATCCGGCCTTTGAGCATGTTCATGCCGAAGGAGGCGAGCATCGGGTTGGACGGGTCGTCCGAGATGCCGCGGGCCTGCGCCTTCAGCTCCTCCGGGAGGGGGACCGGTTCGATCACCGCATCGAGCCGAGGCGACCAGAAGAAGGGCACGGAGTAACGGTCCACACCCGGCGGCGGCGCCTGAACCCGGTGGATGGTGGCGGCGAGGTAGCCCCCGGTTGCCACTTCCAGCATCTCGCCAAGGTTCACCACGAGCGCTCCAGGAATGGGTTCCACGGAAGACCACTCGCTGGCCCCCGGCGGGAGCACTTCCAGGCCGCCTACCGCGTCCTGAAGCAGGAGGGTGACAAAACCGTAGTCCGCGTGCGAGCCGACTCCCTGATCGCCGGCCCCTTCCACCACTCCGCCGACGTAGTGGACCAGCTTGCCCATCCAGGCCGGGGTCTCCCGGAACGGTTCGTCAAAGTGGTCCTCAGGAAGTTGAAGGGAGACTGCGATGGCGCGCAGGAGTTCGTTTCCCACCTTGGACATGAGCCCTGCCCATGCCATTGCAACGGGCGCCAGCTCGGGCAGCGATTCATCAGGCCACATGTTGTGGCCCTGGAGGAGCCAGTACGGCTGCTCGTCGGGATAATCGGGGACCGGTTCACGGTCCGGAGAGTAATCGATCTGCTCCCGTGCGTCCGCCCTTCCCTGGGTGACCTCCGTGCCCATACGGGTATAGCCCCGGAAATGCGGGGAGAGCCGGTTGTCCAGCTTCATCCGCTCCTCAAGGGGAAGATCAAAGAAGCGCTTGATGGCGGCCAGCAGTTCCTCTGCCTGGCCCGGCGCGGCCCCGTAACCAGTGAGTTGGAAGAAGCCCACCCGGTGCGTGGCATCGCGCAGCTGCTCAATGAATTCCGGACTAAATGACCCATCGGCCTGACGTGCGGCGCCCAAGTCCAGAACAGGTATGGCCTCCCGATCAGGTGACATGCTCGCAGACTAGCACCGCCGGGGAAGCCTTTGTAGGCTCGCAGCATGGATGCTGCCGAACTGAGGAAAATCTGCCTGTCGTTTCCCGGGGCCTTCGAGGACTTTCCGTTCGGCCCTGAAACGTCGGTCTTCAAAGTCCGGTCGGCCGTAGCCGGCGGGGCCCGGCACGAGGCCAAGATGTTTGCGGCTTCCGCCATGGATCCTGAGGACTGGTCAGTGAGCCTCAAATGCGAGCCCGCGCTGGCCGAGCAGCTGCGGGCCGCCCATTCAGAAATAACCGGCGCCTGGCACATGAACAAGAGACACTGGAACGGCGTGCGGCTTGATGGCTCGCTGCCGGACTCCATGGTCCGCGACATGGTGGAGGACTCCTACGATCTCGTGGTGGCTTCGCTGAGCCGCAAACAGCAGGAACAGCTGGGCTGGGCCCGGCTGGTCAGTGCCCCAGGTCCTGCCGGAGAAGCAGCGGGAGGGCCCCAGCCCGGACACGAGGGGCAACCGGAACAGGAAACGGCAGGGATATGACTGAAAAGCGGTTGGCGCAGGGTGAACTCAACTATCCGGGCATCGGCTCCACGGAAGATGGCCCGCCGCCAGAGGGTTTCCCGTGCCTGGTGACGCAGACGTACCTTGGCGAGGGCCTGGCAACCTACGGCCGGGTTGCCCAGGGCATCCTCACATGGGAGCTGCAGCGCCGGTCGGGGCTTCGGGTCCGCACCGAGTCCGACCTCGTGGTTCCCGGCGCACGCGTGGTGAGCGGATTCGGCGTCGGACCTTTCCGGATCAACGCCCCCTGCGAGGTGGTGTGGGTCCACCGGCCGGTCCCCGGCGGGGGACCGCAGTCCGCCGGCTTCGCCTACGGCACCCTGCCGGGACACCCCGAGCGGGGCGAAGAGGCGTTCGAGGTGTCCATTGATGACCGGGGCACGGTGCTTTTCAAGATCACGGCCTTCAGCAGGCATTCGAACTGGTTCTACGCGGCGGGCGGCATCGTGGCCCGGGCGGCGCAGCGGCACGTCACTTCCCGATACATTGAAGCTGCACGCCAACTTGCCGCAGGTGAAAGCTGATCAGGAGACGGTACATGCTGGACCAAACCACCCTTGACCGACTGTGGGATTTCGAGAATCCCGAACTGTCCGAACGGCGTTTCCGGGACGCGATGGACGATCAAGACTATGACGTCTACGAAAGGGCGGAGCTCGCCACGCAGCTGGGCCGGGCCATCGGCCTGCAGGGCCGCTTCGAGGAGGCGGACGGGCTGCTCGACTCGATCGACGGTGAAGAGGAGCCCACCGTCGGTATTCGAATCCTGATTGAGCGGGGGCGCATCCTGAACTCAAGCGGCCAGGCCGCGATGGCGGTGCCGTTGTTCGAGCAGGCCGCGGAGCTGGGCGATCATCTGGGCGAAGAGTTCCTGGCCGTGGACGCCCTCCACATGCTCGCCATCGCCGACTCCGCCCATGCGGAACCCTGGACCCGGAGTGCGCTGGAATACGCCTCCACCGCCCACGAGCCCCGCACGAAACGCTGGATGGTGGCGCTGCACAACAACCTGGGCCGGACGCTGCACGGGGCGGGCCGGCTCACCGAGGCCCTGGTGGAGTTCCAGCTGGCCGAGCAGTGGGCGGAGCGCGTAGGGACCCCGGCGCAGCAGCAGTACGCGCGTGAGGCAATCGAAGAGTGCGAACAGGCTCTGGCCGCACACTAAGGCAGTGCGAGAATGAAGTCTTTGCACCCAGGAACGAAAGGCAAGCGCCCGTGATCTTCATCGTCGTCAAATTCAAGGTCAAGCCCGACTGGTCCGACAAGTGGCTGGATCTCGTGGCAGATTTCACCGAGGCCACGCGGCAGGAAACGGGCAACCTCTGGTTTGACTGGTCCCGAAGCGTGGATGACCCCAACGAGTTCGTACTGGTGGAAGCGTTCAAGGACGATGCCGCCGGGGACCACGTGAACAGCGAGCACTTCAAGAAGGCCATGGCGGATATGCCGCAGGCCCTTGCAGAAACGCCCCACATCATCAGCCGGCAGCTCGACGGCGACGGCTGGGACCGGATGGGCGAGCTCACCATCTGACCCGTCGAGTGCTCCATAGGTGCCCTTTTGAGCCTTGAAAACGGCAGTTATGGAGCACTCGATAGCATTAACCGCATGTGGATCGGATGGATTGAATTCGACATCCTCCTGGGCGACATTCACAGCCTTAAGGAGAAACGCTCCGTGGTCAGGCCCCTGCTCGCGGAACTGAAACGGCGCTACGACGTGTCCGTGGCCGAGGTGGGGAACCAGGACCAGTACCGGCGCGCGCGGCTCGGGGCGGGGCTCGTGGCTGCTGACCGTGCTCACCTCGTCGAGGTGCTCACCGCCGTCGAACGCTTTGTGGCGGCCCGCCCGGAACTCGAACTTCTCAGCGCCCGCCAGCGCGAACTCCACAGCGAAGACTGAACCTCCATCGATTGCTCCGTAACGGCCCTTTTGAGCGTCCATAAGGGCCGTTACGGAGCACTCGATGGGTGGTGTGGATATCTTCTGCAGCGGTCAAGGGGTTCTGATCTGATGAATCCATGAAAACCGCACGCCGGCTCCCCAAGGAGTTAGAAGGACGCCCCTTCACTGTTGCCGAGGCCGGCCGCGCTGGCGTCACCCCTAAGCGGTTGCGCCACCGGTCGCTGACGGCTTTGGGAAGAGGCATTCGATCGAAGGGCCCGACGGCGGAGCTCCCCTTAAGCGTCAGGGTGCGGCCATTCGTCGAGGTCAACGAGAGATGCGCCGCATCCCACCTCACAGCCGCGGAGCTCTCGTCGCTGCCGCGTCGCCGGCAGAAGGAGGCACCGCAGATGTACCACGTGATCCGACCGGAGGGCGCCGCCCATCTCAACCGTCCCCATGTGATCGTCCACCGCATGAAGCTCTACGAGGACGAGGTCACCGTGCTGGACGGGATCCCCATCACCACTCCGGAGCGAACATGGCTTGACCTGGCCGAAATGCTAAGCGTTGACGAACTCGTGGTGGCCGGTGACAGCTGCGTCCGTGTTCCGCGTGCCGAGCTGGAGGGCAGGGACATGCCGCTGTGCAGCCTGGAAGACCTCCAGCGGATGATCGACCGCCACAAGGGAAAGCGCGGCATTCGCAAAGCCAAGGAAGCCATCAAGCTCATCCGGGTAGGCTGCGACTCCCCGCAGGAGTCCCTGCTGCGGTTGGCCATGAAAAGGGCCGGGCTACCCGAGCCGGAACTGAACGTGCCCATCATCGAGGACGACGGAACCAGGCACCATCAGCCGGATCTCTCGTATCGAAGATACAGGATCGGCATCGAATACGAGGGTGAGCACCATGGCGAGGAAGGGCAGATTGTCCGGGATATCGCCCGCTCCGAGAGATACGAAGCCTTGGGATGGACGGAGGTCCGGATCTCCAAGCGTCACATGGTCAATGACGCCAAGGCTGCGGTGGCAAAAGTGCGGACGGCCTTGGTCCGGGCCGGCTGGCGGCCTGGGCGTTAACGAACGATTGCTCCGTAACTGCCGTTCTGAGCGAACAAAAGGGCAGTTACGGAGCAATCGATGGAGGGTCAGTCCTTAGCCGAAGTATTTCGGCAGGGTGGCCTCGTGGGCTTCGCGGAGGGCATCGAGCGACATGGCGTCCACGCCGTTGATCTCCAGCTGGCCGCTCGCTGCGTCCACCACGCCGATGCGGGTGTGGGCAAAGCCGCGGGCGGTGCACATGTCCGTGAAGCGGACTTCCTCGGAGCGCGGGACGCCCACGAGGGCGCGGCCCTGGGTCTCGGAGAACAGCGCCGTGAACAGGTCCACGCCATCACGGTCCAGAACGTCCTGCAGAGCGATCCGGGCACCCACGCCGTAGCGCAGCGAGGACTCCACGAGGGCTGCCGCGAGGCCGCCTTCGGAGAGGTCGTGAGCCGAATCCACCATGCCGTCGCGGGACGCGTTGATCAGGATTTCACCCAGCGCGCGTTCGGCGGCGAGGTCAACCTTGGGCGGAAGTCCGCCAAGGTGGCCGCGCAGGTTGGACCACTCCGAACCATCCAGTTCTGCCGCCGTGGTGCCCAGCAGGTAAATGGCCTGGCCGTCCTCGCGCCAGCCCGACGGCGTGCGGCGGGCGACGTCGTCCAGCTTGCCCAGCACTGCCACCACGGGGGAGGGGTGGATGGGCGTGGTGCCGGTCTGGTTGTACAGCGAGACATTGCCGCCGGTGACCGGGATGCCCAGCTCCATGCAGGCATCCGACAGGCCGCGGATGGCCTCGGCGAGCTGCCACATGACATCCGGGTCCTCGGGGGAGCCGAAGTTCAGGCAGTCGCTGACGGCCATCGGCACGGCGCCGGAGGTGGCCACGTTGCGGTACGCCTCTGCCAGTGCCAGTTGTGCGCCGTGGTACGGGTCGAGGTAGGTGTAGCGGCCGTTGGCGTCGGTGGCCAGGGCCACGCCCAGGCCGGTTTCCTCGTCCACACGGACCACGCCGGCGTCATCCGGGAACGCCAGGGCGGTATTGCCGCCGACGTAGCGGTCGTACTGGTTGGTGATCCAGGACTTGTCGCACATATTCGGCGAGGCAACGAGCTCGGTGACGGCTGCTGCCAGCTGCGCGGGGGCGGCGGGACGGCCGGCGTCCTGCACTGATCCAGTGAAGGCATCGGCCTGGAGGGCGTCCTGCCATTCAGGGCGGGCGTACGGGCGGTCGTAGACCGGACCGTCGTGGGCCACGGTGCGCGGGTCGACGTCGACGATGATCTCGCCTTCCCACGTGATGATCAGGCGGCCGGTGTCGGTCACCTCGCCCAGCCAGGAGTATTCCACGGCCCACTTGTCCATGACTGCTTCGAAGGCGGCGATGTTCTCGGGCGTAACCACGGCCATCATGCGTTCCTGCGACTCCGACATCAGGATTTCGCCCGGGGTCAGAGTGGGGTCGCGCAGCAGGACGGAGGTCAGCTCAACCTCCATGCCGCCGTCGCCGTTGGAGGCGAGCTCGGATGTGGCGCAGGAAATGCCGGCGGCGCCTAGGTCCTGGATACCCTCAACCAGCGAACCCTTGAACAGCTCCAGGCAGCACTCGATCAGGACCTTCTCCGCGAAGGGGTCGCCCACCTGGACCGCGGGGCGCTTGGACGGCTTGGTGTCGTCGAAGGACTCCGAGGCCAGCACGGAGGCGCCGCCGATGCCGTCGCCGCCGGTGCGGGCACCGAACAGGACCACCTTGTTGCCCTTGCCGGAGGCGTTGGCGAGGCGGATGTCTTCGTGGCGCATGACGCCGACAGCCAGCGCGTTGACCAGCGGGTTGCCCTGGTACACGGAATCGAAGACCATTTCGCCGCCGATGTTGGGCAGGCCCAGGGAATTGCCGTAGCCGCCGATACCGGCAACCGCGCCGTGCATGACGCGGGCCGTGTCCGGGTGGTCGATGGCGCCGAAACGCAGCGGATCCATCACGGCCACCGGGCGGGCGCCCATGGAGATGATGTCGCGGACAATGCCGCCGATGCCGGTTGCGGCGCCCTGGTAGGGCTCAACGAACGACGGCGAGTTGTGCGACTCGATCTTGAACGTCACGGCCCAGCCGTCGCCCAGGTTGGTGACGCCGGCGTTTTCGCCGATGCCCACCAGCATGTCCTTTTTCATCTCGTCGGTCACCTTGTCGCCGAACTGGCGCAGGTGGTTCTTCGAGGACTTGTACGAGCAGTGCTCGCTCCACATCACGGAGTACATGGCGAGCTCTGCGCCGGTCGGGCGGCGGCCCAGGACCTTCACAACCTCATCGAACTCGTTCTGCTTCAGGCCCAGTTCGGCCCAGGGGAGTTCGGTGTCCGGCGTTTTGCCTGCGTTCTCGACCGTGTCGATGTTGAACTTCCTGGCGGTCTCGACAGGCTGCGCGACCGAGTGGGTCTCCGTCATTTGTTGTCTCCCACGATTTTGTTCAGTACAGAGGTGAAGAAACCGAGGCCATCGGTGTCTGAGCCGCCGATGCCGTCCAGTGATTCGGGACCGTAGCCGACCTCCACTGCATGCTCGGGGTGCGGCATGAGGCCTACGACGTTGCCGGCGGCGTTGGAGATGCCGGCGATGTCGCGGCGGGATCCGTTCGGGTTGAAACCGACGTAGCGGAACACCACGCGGCCTTCAGCTTCGAGGGCGTCCAGGGTCTTTTCGTCGGCGATGTACTGCCCGTCCTGGTTCTTCAGCGGCACGGTGATTTCCTGGCCGGCGGCGTAGTCGCCGGTCCACGCGGTGCTGTTGTTCTCCACACGGAGGACCTGGTCGCGGCACATGAACTTCAGGTGGTCGTTCTTGATCATCGAGCCGGGCAGCAGGTGCGATTCGGTGAGGATCTGGAAGCCGTTGCAGATGCCAAGGACCGGCAGCTTGGCGTCCGAGGTGGCGGCGTCAATGATCTTGGACATCAGCGGCGCGAAGCGCGCGATGGCGCCGGCACGGAGGTAATCGCCGTAGGAGAATCCGCCGGGAATTACGACGGCGTCAACGTCGCCCAGCGTGGTGTCCGCGTGCCAGAGCGCCACGGGAGTGGCGCCGGCCAGGCGGACCGCACGGGCGGCGTCGCGGTCGTCAAGGGTTCCGGGGAAGGTGACCACGCCGATCTTGGCGCCGGCGAGGCTCGGGTTGGCCGCCACGGCGACCGCCTCACCAATCAGGGGAAGTTCAGTCATCTCAGGCCTCGACGACCTCGACGTTGACGACGTCCTCGATCACCGGGTTGGACAGCAAGGTCTCGGCGGCCTCACGGGCCTGGGCCAGGATTGCGTCGGTCACCTCGCCGTCGACGGTCAGTTCGAAACGCTTGCCCTGGCGGACAGAGCTAAAGCTGGTGAAGCCCAGACGGGGGAGTGCACCCACGATGGCCTTCCCCTGCGGGTCCAGAATCTCGGGCTTGGGCATGACGTCGACAACGATCCGGGGCATCCGGTAACTCCTGTGCGTGAGCATTGGGTAAGGGCGCAGCGGAGTGGTGCCGTCTCACGCCGTTCGTCTGTGGCCGCTTCGGGTACAAATGGCACGACATGGACGGGCGCTCCGCGAGCTTGCTTGCCCATTCTACCGGCCGCAGCGCCGCACGCCGTATTCGGGGCCGGCGGCGCAGGAGTCGGAGAAGTACGACGGCGGCTCTGGCCCGCCGTCCCTGCCCTCAGTAGGATTGCGGCATGGCCGAGAAACCGAAATCCGTACTGCTGCCCGTGGTTGCCGCCGCTGTTTTCGCGGGGCTTGGGAGGATGGTTCTCCAGAAGATCAGGGCAGACCGGGCTGCCAAGCAGAATAGAGTCGCGGGCCCGGTGGATGAGAAAACACGCGAGTGGATCAGCGACGTGGTCCGCACGCCTCGGCAGTAGCGTTCCGTTGGAGTAGCAGAGCTTCCGACGTTCCGCAGGCGGGTGCCCTTTAGGGTGCCCGCCACCGGCGTTTAAACCGCCGCTGATTCGTACAACGAAATTTGGAGTGACAAAACTAAATTGTGGTTTGTGTTCTATGTCATAACTACCTATCAGTAGGTACTGTGGGGTTCGGCTGACCATCGCTGGGATCGACAAGACCTGTCAACCCCACGCGGCCTGGCCGCATGAGCCCGGCAACGCAGCCGGGACGGTTCCTTATGAAAGGTTCAAATCACTCGTGAAATCAGCAGGAAAAAGCTTCTTCCGAAGCCGGGGGGCCCGGAAAGCAGCGGCACTTTGTGTCGGCTTGCCTTTGCTCCTTTCATCCGTCGCCGCTTCGCCCGCCATCGCCGGCCCGCCACAGGGTCCGGCGGCGGCTGCGCAGCAAAAGAACATTAATCCGAACGATTACCAGGCGGGGCGCTACATCGTGGTCCTGGCCGAAAAGCCCGCAGCCACCTACGATGGCGGCACAGCAGGACTGCCGGCCACTAAACCGAAGTCAGGCCGCAAACTCGACGCCAGCCGGGCCGAAGTGCGGAAGTACCAGGCACACCTGGAGGCGAAGCAGACAGCGCTCGCCACTAAGGAACATGTGCAGATCCGGCACAAGTACACTGCCGCACTGAACGGGTTCAGTGCCACACTCACTGCCGACCAGGCCGTGAACCTCGCCAAGAGCGCGGACGTACTCGCAGTCGCCCCGGACACCCAGCGGGCGCCGGACTACTCCACCACCGACTTCCTCAAGCTCAGTGGACCCCGAGGCACTTGGAACACCCAGTTTGGCGGTCAGGCCGGAGCGGGCAAGGGCGTTGTGGTCGGAGTCATCGATTCCGGATACACACCGTCCAGCGCCTTCTTTGCCGGAGAAGAGGTAAAGCCCCTCACCGGCGAGGCGAAGGTCGGCGTTCCTTACCGCACCGCCGGCGGCAAGATCGCCATGCTGAAGTCCGACGGCAGCACGTTTGAAGGTGAGTGCCAGAAAGGCGAAGGGTTCGACGGCAAAGCCTGCAACTCTAAGGTCCTGAGCGCACGCTACTTCTCGGAAGCGTTCGAGGACACCGTGGACAAGGCGGACCGCGCACCGGAAGAACTGATTTCCCCGGTCGACGTAGGCAGCCACGGAACCCACACGGCCAGCACCGCTGCCGGAAACGCCAACGTGGAGTCGTTTGTGGATGGCCGCAGCTTCGGCCTGACCAGCGGCATCGCGCCGGCGGCCAAGCTCTCGGTCTATAAGATCTGCTGGGAGGACAACGACCCCGCCACGGGTGGCTGCTACACCTCATCCTCCATCGATGCGATCAACCAGGCCGTGATGGACGGCGTTGACGTGCTGAACTACTCGATCTCGGGCACCACGTCCACCACCACCGACCCGGTCTCCATGGCCTTCCTGTCTGCAGCCTCCGCCGGCATCTTCGTGGCCGCGTCGGCAGGCAACTCGGGCCCCGATGCCAGCACGGTGAACCACGGCGAACCGTGGGTCACCACGGTTGCCGCCAGCAGCTTCTCCCAGGAACTGCAGGGCACCGTTGAGTTCTCCGACGGCAGCAAGTACCGCGGCGCCAGCATCATGAACCGCGAAGTAGCCGGTGCCGGTGTGGTCCTCGCCGCAAACGCCCCCTCGGGGACCGACGCCACGCCACGGCTGTGCGGCCCCGGATCGCTGGATCCGGCAAAGATATCCGGGAAAGTCGTGGTCTGTGACCGAGGCACCTACGACCGCGTTGCCAAGAGCGCCGAAGTGGCGCGCGGCGGCGGCGTGGGCATGATCCTGGTCAACGTCTCCGCGTCGTCCCTCGACGCGGACAAGCACTCTGTCCCGACGGTCCACGTGAACCCTCCCGCGACGGAAGAGATCAAGGCCAAGGTGGCGGCGAACCCGGCCATCACGGTCTCCCTCGTCAACAAGGACACCACCGGGCTGCCTGCTGAAGCGCAGCCGCAGATCGCCGGCTTTTCGTCCCGCGGTCCGCTGCTTGCCACGGACTCCGATCTCCTGAAGCCCGACGTCGCAGCCCCGGGTGTTGCCATCCTGGCCGGTGTATCGCCGATCGGTGCCGGCGGGGACAAGTTCGGATTCATGTCCGGAACTTCCATGGCCTCCCCGCACGTTGCCGGTTTCGGCGCCCTCATCCTGGGCAAGAACCCGAACTGGTCACCGGCGGCCGTGAAGTCGGCCATGATGACAACGGCCAGTGACGTCAAGCTCGCGGACGGCAAAAAGAACACCGATGTCCTGGCCACCGGCGCCGGGCAGGTGGATCCGGCCCGCGTGCTGGATCCGGGCCTGGTCTACGACGCCGACGGCGACGATTACCTGCGGTTCATCCAGGGAACCGGTGTTGACCTGGGCATCCCGGGCCTCGGCGCCACCAAGCCGCGCGACATGAACGTCCCGTCGTTCTCGCTCGGAAACCTGGCGGGCAGGATCGAGGTCACCCGCACGGTGACGGCGCTGACGCCGGGCGTATACCGCGCCAAGGCCAGCGTGCCTGGTGTCAAAGTGACGGTCACCCCGTCCATCCTGTCGTTCAACGCACCCGGTGAAAAGCGCACGTTCAAGGTTTCCTTCGAGAACCAGAGCGCCAAACTGGGGTACTTCGCCACGGGCTCGCTCACTTGGCAGGGGTCGAACAAGACTGTGGCCTCGCCGATTGCGGTACGTCCCCAGTCAGTCGTGGCCCCGAAGGACGTCGCCTTCACGTCGCAGGGAGGCAACGGCTCCGGAAACATCAGCATCGTGTCCGGTTCAAGCTCGCCCACCAACGTGACGCTGGACGGCCTGTCCAAGGCGGATTCCTCCGCCATCGAGCTGGTCCCCGGGCCGTTCAAGTACGCGGCCGATGCCTCGAACTTCGTCAAGACCGTCGACGTTCCGGCCGGTGCACCGCTGGCCAAGCTGTCCGTGTTCTCCGCGGATGAAAGCGCAGACTTCGACATGGTTGTCATCACCCCCGACAACCAGGCGATCGTTGTTGCTACGGCCTCGTCCAGCGAATCGGTGTCCATTCCGAATCCAGCGGCGGGCACCTACACAATGTTCGTGAATCTCTACGACAGCCCCAAGGGCCAGCCCACCAAGGCTTCCGTGGACGCAGCGGTACTGGGCGCAAACGTGGGCAATGCGACCGTGACTCCTGACCCTGTTCGCCTTGCCAACGGCGCGTCCGGCAAACTCGCTCTGGCCTGGAACAGCCTGGCTCCCGGTTCGTACATTGGCCGGGTCACGTTCGCCGGCGCCAGCGCACCGACCTTCGTGAGCGTAGTGGTGACGCCCGGCGCGACCACCGCGGTTCCGCCGGCTTCGGAGGATCCGAAGAAGAAGAAGGAAAGAGGGAAGGTCCACAACGAGGACCTGACCAAGGCTCCGGATAACTCCATCTAGGAAGGTCCCGGAACCTGGTTCCCCGTCTGGGGGAATCCTGACAGCAGCGGCCGGCGGTGCAGACCGCCGGCCACTGCCGATTAACCGGCACCGTCCGCCCAAGCCGGTGCCCACCGCCGGCCCAGTTAGGCCTCAGATGGCGCCCGTCGACCCGGATACACCGCCCAGCAGCGGGGAAAGCGCGCGCCAGCGGGCGATTTCGCAGCCGTCCGTCAGGGAAAAGCGCGCATGCACCTGGCGTTCGCCGAAAGTTCCGGTGACCACAGCCACCTGCGGACCGCCGTACTGCTGCGTACAGAGTTTGGGCGGACCGGGCACTGGGAAGAATATCCCCTCCCCGAAGCGTTCGACGGCGGCTATCGCCCCCGCGGGGTCAGGCAGCGTTGTCTCGGGGCGGCCGCCGGCGCGGCGGACAAGAGTGAATACGTGGTCCGGGCCGCCGGGCGCCTCGCTCAGGGTGACGGTGAGGTCGAGGTCGAGGTCCGGGTGCTCAGCGCTGCTGTTCACTTTTCTTCCTTCAACTGGGAGCCGTGCGGGGATCTCTCCGACAGACTTTCCGGGCCCAGAGAGTCAAACAGGGGCTTGAGTGCCTCCAGCAACCTGCCGCGCAGGATCTGGGCCTCAGCAGAGAACGCGCGCTGGTGCTCCACATAGCTGGCCTTACCCTCCGCCGTCTCAATCCTGATCGGGGGATATCCCCACTCGGCGAGGTCGTAGGGGGAGGCCTGCATGTCCATGGCCCGTACCCGCCAGGACAGTTCGAAGCAGTCCATCACCAGCTCGCCCGGCAACGCGGGTGAGAGCTTGTAGGCCCACTTGTACAGGTCCATGTTCGCGTGGAGGCAGCCGGGCTGCTCCGTGGACAGCTGGTTCTCCCTGCTCGGCGACAGTTCGTTCAGCGGAAGGGCGTCAGGGGTGTAGAAACGGAACGCATCAAAATGTGAACAGCGGATCCTGTTTTCTTCTACCACCTTGTCCGTGCCGGCTTCGCCCAGCCGCAGCTTCAGGTACTCGTGCCGGAGCTCAAACTTGTCCTGGCGGTAGACCATGGCCCACTCGTGCAGGCCGAAGCAGCCGAACTGCGCCGGGCGGGCGGCCGTGCCTGCCAGGATGACCTGGGCAAAGACCAGGGCTTCGCGGCGCCGGGCCAGAAAGGCGTCGCGGTCCAGCGTGACAGCGGTGCTGCCGGGCGGCAGGCCGCACAAGGAGAGTTCGCCGTCGTCGAGCCCGCGGTAATACTTCCAGTCCCTCCGCGGGGCCGCCTCCGCTCCGGAGAGGACAACGCCGGCTCCCGGATGCCAGCGCATCAGCTGGCCGGGCTTCTGTGTGTAATAGGTGAACAGGAAGTCTTCCACCGGGTGCTTGCGGCCGGCGGAACGGCGGGCAAGGTAGGGGTCGGCGTAGCGCCGCACACGCCTGGCATGCGCGGCCTCAATCTCCAGCCAGTCAACGGCGGGAAGCACCTGAAGCTGAATATCCCGCCTCGGAAGCGTCACGCCGGGCACGGACCTAAACTGCTCCACTGGCAGTACCAAGGATGTCCCGGGCGGCGTTCCAGGCCCCGATTTCGCAGCCGTTCCGCAAAGTGAAGGTGACCTCCACCGGAGTGCCGCCGACGACACCCGAGACCGTGGCTACCTGAGGGCCACCGTACTGCTGGGTGCAGGAGACGTCTTTGCGGGGCGCAGGCTGGTTTAGGATGGCCGCGTTCTTCTTCAACGCCGCGCAGGCGGCGGCCGCCTTGGGATGCTGGCTTTCGGACATGGGAGCACCGTCCTTGCACACCAGCGTGTAGTTGACGGCAGTTCCCTCTTTCGAGGGCCTTACCGTGATGGCGAGTTCGGCGTCGCCGGTCCCTGGCCCGGAGGGCAGCGGAGCGGCGGCAGGCGGCGCCGGGGCGGGGACTGTGGTCACGGCGTCGGGCGGCGTGGTGCCAGGAGCCGTCGTACCCGGAGAGGCCGTGCCGGGAGCGGTCGTGCCCGGTGTGGTGGTGCCGGGGGCGGTGGTGCCTGGCGTCGCGCCCGGGGATTGCGAACCAGGCGTGCCAGTGCCCGGGGATTCGCTGGTGGTTCCGGTGGTCGCCGAAGGCTGGCCGGTTCCGGTGTCCGGGGTGCAGGCAGCCAGTCCGCCCATCGCTCCGAGGGCGAGCAGCACAGAAATAAATTGCTTGCGCATGCCAGGTCTCCTCAAGTTTTTCCCATTCTACCGTCGGCGTCTGCAGCGGTCCGGAACGGCCCGGTAACGGTATCCGGCAATTGCTAACGGAAGGGTATCGATTCTTGGCGGCGTCCGCGGTATCTTTCTGACATTGACGGGTGCGCGGCAACAACCAAAGAGTGATGACGCCCATGGGGGGCAGAGCGTCCAGTTCGTGGGACCGAAGGTCTACAGGTCCTGAACAAAGGAAGGCATCTCCCCATGACCACGCAAAGAATTTCCCGCCACAGATTCAGCAAACGGCTGCCGGCAGTCCTTGCCGTCGGCCTCGCCATGGTTGTTGGCCAGGGCCTCACCGCGCCGACGTCCGCCGCACCCGGACCGTCCTCGGGCCAGGCAATTGCCGGCTCCCGGACATCGGCGTTTGACGACGGCCGCTACATCGTGATGCTCAAGGACAAGCCCTTGGCCACCTATTCGGGCGGTGTGGCCGGGATACCCGGCACGGCCGTTCCGAAGGGCAAGAAGCTGAACCCCTCCGGGCCCAACTCGCGCAAATACGATGCGCACCTCCGGTCAAAGCAGCGGCAGGCGGCAGCAGCCAAGGGCGTGAGGATTGATGAGAGCTTCACCCTGGCTGTCAACGGCTTCAGCGCCGTTCTTTCGGCTGACCAGGCCAAAGGGCTCGCCGGTGACACCAGCGTGCTGGCCGTCGTCCCCGATGCCCTGCGCAAGCCGGATTACTCCAGCACCGATTTTCTCGGCCTTCCAGGCGGGGACGGCGTATGGCAGGACCAGTTCGGTGGCGAGGCGGATGCGGGCAAGGGCGTCGTAGTGGGCATGCTGGACACCGGATACTCCCCGGACAACCCGTTCTTCACCGGCGATCCGGTCGAGCCGCTCTCCGGAACTCCCAACGTCGGCGAACCGTACCATCTGCAGGGCAATGTCATCGCCATGCGCAAGGCCAATGGCGGGACGTTCGTGGGCGACTGCGTGAGCGGTGACGGATTCGACGGAACCGAGTGCAACAGCAAGGTGCTCGGCGCCCGGTTCTACGACAAGGCCTACAAAGCGGCCGTTCCGCCCGAACTGCGGTCTCCGCTTGAGCTGTTCTCCCCGATTGACGTAAACGGCCACGGCTCGCACACAGGCAGCACCGCCGCCGGAAACAGCGATGTCACCCAGACTGCCGGTGGACGTGACTTCGGGACGAGCTCGGGTGTTGCGCCGGCGGCGAAGATCGCGGTGTACAAGGTGTGCTGGGAAGGCTCGACCCCGGACACCACAGGATGCCTCGAATCTGACATTCTCAATGCCATCCAGGACGCCGTCCTTGACGGCGTGGATGTGCTGAACTACTCCATCTCCGGCAACAACAATTCAACGGTCGACGCCGTTTCACTCGCCTTCCTCAATGCCGCCGCAGCAGGGGTGTTCGTGGCGGCCTCGGCGGGCAACTCCGGCCCGATCGCCAGCACGGTGAACCATGCCGGCCCGTGGCTGACAAGCGTCGCCGCCTCCACGTTCGACAGCTCGCTCCGCGGAACGGCCGAATTGTCCAACGGTGCCAAGTTCGCCGGAGCGAGTGTGATGAGCGAGGAAGTGGCAGCGAAGCCGATTGCCCTGGCATTGGCCGTAAAAGCGGCCGCCGCCACTGATGCCGACGCTGCCCTGTGTGCCCCGAACGCACTGGATCCGGCCAAGGCCGCAGGGAAGATCGTGGTCTGCGACCGCGGCATTTTCCCGCGCACCGCCAAGAGCGATGAGGTCAAGCGCGCTGGCGGCGTTGGCATGGTGCTGGTCAACGTGACGCCGGGCTCGCTGGATACGGACCTGCACAGCGTTCCGACCGTGCACGTTGCTGACCCCAAGATCAAGGACGTGGTCGCGGCTAATCCGGGAATGACCGCCAGCCTCAAGGCCACCGACACGACAGGTGCTGCACTTCCGCCGGTACCGCAGATCGCTGAGTTCTCCTCCCGCGGTCCAACGCTGGCGTCCGACGGCGACCTGCTGAAGCCGGATGTCGCGGCGCCCGGTGTGGCCGTCCTGGCCGCCGTGTCGCCGATCGGCTTCAAGGGCGAGAACTTCGGGTTCCTGTCCGGCACCTCCATGGCTGCGCCGCACATCGCAGGATCCGGTGCGCTTCTGCTCGGCAAAAACCCGCAGTGGTCCCCGGCGGCCGTGAAGTCCGCCATCATGACCACCGCATACGACCTGGTCAACGCCGACGGTGCTGAGGTTCACGACGTCTTCGCCCAGGGCGCGGGCGAGGTGGATCCGTCAAAGTTCGCCTCGCCGGGCCTGGTTTACGACGCCGGGATCGCCGACTGGATGGGCTTCCTCCAGGGTCAGGGCATCGACTTGGGCGTAGCACCCGTGGCCGCAAAGGACGTCAACGTGCCGTCGGTTGCCCTCGGCGCCCTTGCCGGCAGTCAGACGGTCAAGCGCACGGTCACGGCGGTGAAGGGGGGAACCTACAGTGCCGCAGTCGACGTTCCGGGCATCAAGGCAACCGTGAGCCCCGCAGAGGTGACCCTGAAAGAAGGGGAGAGCGCCACCTTCACCATCACCTTCGCCACCGCCGGTGCCCCGCTGAATGCGTATGCCACCGGATCCCTGACGTGGACATCGTCCGATAACAGCGTGCGGTCTCCGGTGGCGGTGCGGCCGGTGGCCCCGTAGCCGCTGTCACCGTAGCCGCTGTCCAGCTGCCGGACACTTGGCTGGCGGGCACTTAACAAGGACGACGCCGGCACTCACCTCACGGGGTGAGTGCCGGCGTCGTGCGCTGTCCCGTTCTTGCGGGTCATCCCGTTGCCCGGCCTAATCCGGAGCTCAGCTCCGGGCGGCGCCGGTTGCGGCGATGAGGTCCATCATCGCGCGGTGCAGCGTCTCCACCTGTTCCCGCGTGAGGCCCAGCTTGGCCATCATGGTGCCGGGAACCGAGGTTGCCTGTTGACGCAGTGCTGCTCCGGCGGGGGTCAGCGCCACGGCCAGGGTCCGTTCGTTTCCCTCGACGCGGCGCCTCGAGATGAAACCGGCCGATTCCAGACGACGGAGGAGGGGGGAGATGGTGGCGGGCTCCTGGGCAAGTGCCTCGCTGATGTCACGGACTGAGCGGGGGCTGGATTCCCACAGGCACAGCATGACCAGGTACTGGGGGTGGGTTAGGCCCAGCCTCTCCAGGACCGGCTTGTAGGCGCCGACGACGCCGCGTGAGGCGACCGTCAGCGCGAAGCACAACTGGCGTTCCAGCAGAAGATCGTCCTCCACGGATTCGGCAGCGGCGTCGTGGACCGCTTCGTCGGCGGCCGGGTACGTTGCCGGGGCATTCCGGTTCCCTGTCATGAGCGTTCCTTCAATAGTTAGTGCACTAATAATTAGTGTATCGTTGATTCTGGCAGCAGCCTTCGAAATGGAGAAGTGGATACCGTGGCAAAAGAGAATGCTTCACAACGGTTCATGCGGGCAACCGGCAAGCTGAAGGCGATATTCGGCCCCGCGAACCGGAGTTCCCTGGTGCACGACATGACCGAGGAGAACCGCAGGCTGCTCGCCCAGCGCGAGGCCGAAACCCAGCAGTGGGAAACGGTCCACCGCCCGGACGGCAGCACCTACGTCGTGCCGCGCAATCCGGACGATAAGTCCCTCCGCTAGGCGCTGAAGAGGCCGGGGCCTTTTCGGCAGTCCCGGCGTAAAATGAGGGCACTGGCAGTTACGAAGAGCAGATGCTCGACCTTCGTTCAGGGAAGGAGGTGGGACTTGTGGCACATGTACTCGCTGGCTTTATGGACCTGACCGACAGGCTCCGGTTCGTATTCGGCCCTGCCACCCAAGGCGATTCCTCAGCGCCGGTGGTTCACATGCATGACGACTTCGAGCACGCCTCGGAAGACGATCTGGCGCAGTTTGAGGTCGAGACCGATTCCGAAGGCCATCACTACGCAGTGCGCAAGAGCGATCTCCAGTAGGGGGAAATCCTGAAACTTGCGCAGTGAACACGACGCATTGAACATGGCGCGCTCCACGGCGCATGACCAACGCGACTGCTGGCCTGGCTGAGCCAGACCGGCAGTCGTTTTCTTGTGCCTGAAGCCTTTGGTTAGCGGCCTGTGCCGCCGTAGACCGTTGCCTCGTCTTCGCTGTCCAGGTCGAACGCCTTGTGGATGGCCCGGACGGCGTCGTCCAGCAGATCGGCGTGCGTCACCACAGAGATGCGGATTTCTGACGTGGAGATCATGTTGATGTTGATGCCGGCGTCGGACAGGGCCTTGAAGAACGTGGCCGAAACGCCCGGGTGGGAGCGCATGCCCGCGCCGATCAGCGAAAGCTTGCCGATCTGCTCGTTGTACTCAATGCTTTCGAAGCCGATCTCCGGCTCGGCCGCCCGGAGGGCCGCGAGGGCGTCTGCACCTTCCACGATGGGCAGCGTAAAGGAAATGTCCGTGCGGCCGGTCCCGTGCGTGGAGACGTTCTGGACAATCATGTCGATGTTCGAGTGCGCGTCCGCGATCACCTGGAAAATCGCGGCTGCCTTGCCGGGGATGTCCGGAACACCCACGACGGTGACCTTGGCTTCGGACCGGTCGTGTGCAACACCGGAGATGATTGGCTGCTCCAAGGCAACTCCCTCTTGAGTCTTGATTTTGTCGTCGGCGCCCGGCAGGACCCAGGTGCCTTCGTGCTGGCTGAATGAGGAACGGACGTGCAGCGGCACACCGAACCGGCGGGCGTACTCGACGCACCGCAGGTGGAGGATCTTGGCTCCCGACGCGGCCAGTTCCAGCATTTCCTCGCTGGAGATGCGGTCGATTTTCTGGGCGGATGGCACCACGCGCGGATCGGCGGTGTAGATTCCGTCCACGTCCGTGTAGATCTCGCAGACATCGGCGTCGAGGGCGGCCGCAAGGGCAACGGCGGTGGTGTCCGAGCCGCCGCGGCCCAGGGTAGTGATCTCGTTGGTGGTGCGGCTCATGCCCTGGAAGCCGGCAACGATGGCAATATGGCCCTTGTCGAGGGCCGTCCGGATGCGGTGCGGATCGACATCGATGATCCGGGCCTTGCCGTGGATGCCGTCGGTGATCATGCCGGCCTGGGAACCGGTGAAAGACTGGGCGGAGGCGCCGAACTTGTTGATGGCCATTGCCAGCAGCGCCATGGAAATGCGTTCGCCGGCGGAGAGCAGCATGTCCATCTCCCGGGCCGGAGCGGAATCGGTGACCTGCGCAGCGAGATCCAGCAGTTCGTCCGTGGTGTCGCCCATCGCAGAAACCACCACAACGACCTCGTTGCCGGCTTTCTGCGCGTCGACAACGCGCTTGGCAACCCGCTTGACGCCCTCCGCGTCGGCCACCGAGGAGCCGCCGAACTTCTGCACGATGAGCTGGGCGGTGGCGGCCGGCTTAACGGCGTGCTCCTGCGGCTGCGGCTCGGTCTTCACATCGGTACTGGGCATACTCATGCGTGCACCTTCACTGGATCAATCGGAGTTCTGGAGGCCAGGCGGCCTTGCGGCGCGGCGGCGTAACTGATGTGACCAGTTTATCGCCGCCCCCGGCGGGCGTTGAATTGTGACCCCGGACGGTCAGCTGAGGGCGTTGCGGCGGCCCTCGAAGGCCCGGCCGAGTGTCACTTCGTCGGCGTACTCGAGGTCGCCGCCTACCGGGAGGCCGGAAGCCAACCGTGTCACTGCGATGCCGATCGACTTGAGCATCCGGGCAAGATACGTGGCCGTTGCTTCCCCCTCGAGGTTGGGGTCGGTGGCAATAATGATTTCCTGGATGGCGCCGTCGTTGAGGCGGGTCAGGAGTTCGCGGATCCGCAGCTGGTCGGGACCGATACCGGCGATGGGGTTTATCGCGCCGCCCAGCACATGGTATCTGCCCCGGAAAGAGCGGGTACGCTCCACCGCCAGGACATCCTTGGATTCTTCCACTACACAGATGACGGAGGGGTCCCGGCGCGGGTCCCGGCAGATGTTACAGAGCTCCTGCTCGGTCACGTTGCCGCAGGCCGTGCAGAACTTAACACGTTCCTTGACCGTGGTGATGGCATCCGCGAGGCGCTTCATGTCCTGGGGATCGGCCTCCAGAATGTGGAAGGCCAGCCGCTGGGCCGACTTTGGCCCGACGCCGGGCAGGCGTCCGAGCTCGTCGATCAGCTCTTG
Organism: Arthrobacter sp. 05T444; assembly: GCF_056395905.1. Taxonomy (NCBI): domain Bacteria; kingdom Bacillati; phylum Actinomycetota; class Actinomycetes; order Micrococcales; family Micrococcaceae; genus Arthrobacter; species Arthrobacter sp. 05T444. Next base: position 165,923 of record NZ_JBFTKK010000007.1, on the reverse strand, counting down.
AACTGCACCCTCGTACACAACGTCCTCGATTACTTGGTTGGAAGATGGCCGCTAACCCGTGCCGCCGGCACGGCGCGACCGGCGACGGACAGCGGACGGAGCGGGCGGGCAGTCCGTTCTAATAACGGGGCACCAGCGGACTTCCGTCCAGTGACCGTTCCTCAATCAGCTTTCCGCCCAGAATACGCTCAACCGCGGCCCTGCCAAACACGCCGGACTCCTCGATGGTTTCGTCGTCCGCGCTGGGGATGTCCTGTACGTAGGACGCCACGGAGTCGGCCTTGCGGGCCGGTGCCTTCGCCCGCCCTGCTTCGGCTTCTGGGCTGTTCGACAGCCTCTGGTAGAGGCTGAGCTTTCCGCTGGCGGGAAGTACAGGTGCCGCCTCGGGCGACGCAGCCGGGACTGCCTCAGGGCGGGGCTGTGAAGCGGGCGCCGCGCTTGGCGCGAATGCAGTGGCGTGGGCTGCCGGAACCGGAGCGGACGCCATGGCATAGGCAGGAGCGAACGCTGGCGTGCCTGCTTCAGGCTCGGTGGATTGAGCCTGTGCCGGAACGTGGGCGTCGACCGCAGCCGGCGTGGACACCGAAGCGCCTGCCAGGACCGGTTCCGCCGGGGGCACCTGAGCCGTTGCCGGTTCATAGCGCGGTGCAGTTGTTGCTGGCGGCGTTTGCCCACTTCCATCCGCGGTTTCGCCCGAATACTTGCCCACATTGCTTTCGGAGCCAATGAGCCACACGCCGGGGGCCTGTTCCACGGCACGCGTCCAGGGGTCGCCGGAGTTATCGGGCACTGACTGGCGGTCAGTTTGGCCGGGTCCGTCCTTTTGTTCGGCGCGTTCAGCTGGTGCCGGGTGCCCAGTCGGTGCCGATACCGCGTCGGCAGCCTGGCGCGGCAGATCCTGCGACGACGGAGCATTGTGCTGCTGACGTTGGGGCGAAGGCTCCCAGTCCATGGGCGGTTCTTCGTCCAGGGGCGGGGCGTCCTCGTCGAGGGGCGGACCCCAGTCGTCGTCAGGGTAGGAGTAGGAGCCGCCCAGTCCGGCACCGGATTGCTGCCCAGCGTCGCCTGATGGCAGGTCATCTGATGACACGGCGTCTGATGACACGGCGTCGTCCGGTTGGCCGGCGTCGGCGGGCTGCAGCGAAGCGGTGGCCGCAGGAGCGGGCGAAGGCTGACTGCCGGTGCCGTGATCCGGGGCGGTTGGAGCGGGTGCCGGACCAGGGGGCGGCGTCCAGCCTGACACGCCAGCAGGCGAGGCTGGTGGGGTTGAAGCCGACGACGGAACCACCGCGGAAGCCGCACCGGGCGAAACGGCCGATGCCGCTGCCGGCGCTTGCACCTGCCGCTCCGGTTCCCGCGCGGATTGAGGCGTGGCCGGGGTCAGCCCCCAGTCCGCATCCGTGGTGGTAGCCGGGATGTCCCGGCTAGTAGGCCCTTTTGGGTTTGGGTCAGAGCTCGCTGCGCTATTGGATCCGCCTGCCGTCGCAGTGATCTGGCAGTCGATGCCGATGGTCTTGTGGATGGCCTGCCGCAGGTTCTCGGAATGGTCGGCGCGCCCGAAGGCTCCCGCCAGCCCGGGCGTCGTGAAGACCAGCGTCAGCACCTGACCGTCGAACTGGCCAACCTGGGCGTTGGGCTCCACAAGCGCCCAGGTGCTGCGCTTGATTTTCGTGAGCGTCTGCAGGATCTCCGGCCATGCACGCCGCAGCACTTCGACGTCGGCGGCTGCACCCGCAGGCGCTGAAGCTGCTGCGCGAGGGGCAGTGGCCGGAGTTGCAGCAGGTGCTGAGGGCGCCACTTCCGGGCGTGACTCCGCGGCGTGCGCAGGCGCGGCGCCGGAGGCGGGCGGGGCAGCCTGCGCAGGTTGAGCGGGTTCTTTTGGCTGGGCGTGCGGAACGGGCTCGCGTCCGGTGCCGGCAGCCGAATCGGAGGACGGCCTGCGGACGCCTGGCTGCGGTTCTTCCACCGGCCAGTCGCTGCTGCTGATCCGGGGTGCAGCGATGGTCTCCCGCTCTGCAGGCGTGCCGACCTGCGGGACAGCCGGTGGGTGGCTGCCTGGCGCTTGAGTGGCAGTCCCGGCGGTCGAAGGGGCCGGCGTCGTAGCGGGCGCGGGAACAGCGGCCGGTCGGGGAGCAGCGGCCGGTGCCGGGGGAGCAGCGGGCGCGGGAACAGTGGCCGGCGTCGCAGCGGGCGCGGGAGCAGTGGCCGGGGGAGCAGTGGCCGCCGGAGCGCCGACGTCGTTCCCTGCGTAATTGAGTCTGCGCTCCACGCGGTCGATCCGCGCCGCAATGCCGCGTTCGGTCTGTTCCGAACTGGGCAGCAGGATGCGGGCGCAAAGCAGCTCGAGGTGCAGCCGCGGGGAGGTGGCGCCGGTCATCTCCGTCAGGGCGGTGTTGGTGACGTCGGCTGCCCGCGACAGTTCGGCGGCGCCCAAGTTGTGCGCCTGGTTCTGCATCCGCGCGATCTGGTCGGCCGGCGTGCCCCGAAGGATGGACTGTGCGCTTTCCGGCATGGCCTGGACGATGATGAGGTCCCGGAAGCGTTCCAGGAGGTCTTCGACGAAGCGGCGGGGATCATGCCCGGTCTGAATGACACGGTCCACCGCCCGGAAAACGGTCGCGGAATCGGAGGCGGCAATGGCCTCAACCACATCGTCCAAGAGCGAAGCGTGGGTGTAGCCAAGGAGCGCGACGGCGAGCTCGTAGTCCAGGCCGTCGGGTCCGGCTCCGGCCATGAGCTGGTCAAGAACCGACAGCGAATCCCTGACAGAGCCTGCGCCCGCGCGGATGACCAGAGACAGCACGCCTGGCGCCACGGGAACGTTTTCCTGCTTGCAGAGCAGCTCGAGGTACGCCATCAGCGGTTCCGGCGGCACCAGCCGGAAGGGATAGTGGTGCGTGCGGGACCGGATGGTTCCGATGACCTTGTCCGGCTCGGTGGTGGCAAAGATGAATTTGATGTGTTCCGGCGGCTCTTCAACGATTTTCAGCAGGGCGTTGAAGCCTGCCGAGGTGACCATGTGGGCTTCGTCGATGATGAAGATCTTGTAGCGATCCCGAACGGGGGCGTAGGTAGCCCGCTCCCGGAGGTCCCGGGCATCGTCAACACCGCCGTGGCTGGCGGCGTCGATCTCGATCACGTCGAGTGATCCTGAGCCGCCGCGGGCCAGTTCAATGCAGCTGGGGCACACGCCGCAGGGGGTGTCTGTGGGACCTTCCGCGCAGTTGAGGCAGCGGGCCAGGATGCGGGCCGAAGTGGTCTTGCCGCAGCCGCGCGGTCCGGAGAAAAGGTAGGCGTGGTTCACGCGGTTTTTGCGCAGGGCCGTCATGAGCGGCTCCGTGACATGTTCCTGCCCGATAACGTCCGCGAACGAATCGGGGCGGTACCTACGGTAAAGGGCGGTAGTAACAGTCACAGAGAAAACCCTACCAATCGGGACTGACATAAAAGACCCCCCATGCACCCGCCAGAGCCCGTCTACCCTTGCTACCTTCCGGTCCTGGGGGAGTTCAACAGGATGACGCCACATGAGGGGCCGTCAGACAGTTTACCCGAAGTTTCGGCGTGCCCCGAATCGGCCCGGGAGCGCCCCCACGCCGGCTACCGATGCCCGTTCACCGGCCAGGTCATGAACGCCGGTTCCTCGTAGGGGTGGGCCGCCCGCAGTGCACGTACGACGGCGTCGAGCACGGCATCATCCACCACGCACTCGATCCGGTGTTCAGGCACCATCTCCTGCACACCTTCCGTGCCGAGAAACGGCCGGGAGCCGCTCAGGGGCGTGAACCGCCCCGTTCCCGGCGACGTGAAAGAGCAATGCGAATAGTGGCCAAGCCGCCCGGCACCCGCGTCCCCGACGGCGGCCATCAGGGCCTCGGCATGTGACTCGGGAACATACACGACAAGGGCGTGGAGCTGCGACATGACACCCATCCTGCCAGCCGCGTACCGGCCCGTCACGGCCGAACAACCACGGCGAAAAATAGGGCCCAATCCACTCAATTGGGCGATGCCGGAAAGTTCGGGTATTCTAGTATCTGCTTTTGATTCAGAAGCAACTGGAGAATTCGCCTAGCGGCCTATGGCGCACGCCTGGAACGCGTGTTGGGTTAACGCCCTCGGGGGTTCAAATCCCCCATTCTCCGCCATCGTAAACCCCGGTTCTGACATTGTCGGAACCGGGGTTTCGTGTATTCGGGCTTCCCTCCCAAATTACGGAGCTCCCAGCTTTCGGATCCGCTGCCGGGCGGCGCGCTCGCTCGGACTCATCCGGCCCAGCGCCAGGCGCACGACGGCGAGAGTCGCGCTGGTAGCCAGCTTCACCGGGAGGGGCAGCGGGCCAAGACGCGCCTGCCGCAGTCCCAGCATCTCGCGGTATTGGGGTTCCAGGCTGAGCACCGCTCCTTGGAAAAGCACCCGGTATCCGGGCTTCAGGGAGGGGTGCAACGGCGGATTCCGAATGAAGGCCACGGTCTCGGCAACCCTCTGGTCCGCGCGCAAAGCGCCCGTTGCAAACCACGCGTCCAGCTCCCGTTTCAGCTCGGTCTCGCTGAGGGGTGGAGAATTGATGCCCATCAGCCGGCCTGCCTGCGCCCACTCACGGACGTAGGCATCGGGTCCGCCCGGAATGGGGCCGCCCCACCTCTTGTGTGCCTCCAGAAACGAATCGACGAAGGTGACGTGCACCCAGGTGAGCAGCTCAGGATCGTTGGCCGAATAGTCCCGGGCGGCGCCCGTCCCGTCCACGTACGTTCCGCGAACTGACTCGTGAATACGGAGCACGGAGCTGGTCGCAGCCTGTGCATCGGCCGTGGACCCGTAAGCGACGGCGTGGATCCAGCGGGTTGTCCGGGCGAGGCGGCCCAGGGCGTCCTCGCGGAATCTGGAGTGGTCGTGGACCCCGGCGAGGACGCCAGGATGAAGCGACTGCATGAGCAGTGCCCGGATTCCTGCGACCAGGGTGGGCATGCCCCTGTGGACAGCCCAGACGGCGGATCCCGGCAGGAAATAGCCGGCGTCGTCGCCCTCGGCGAACAGCTGCATCCATTCCGGCGGCGCGTCAGGGCTTCCCGTGAGGGTCCGCTTAACTTCTGCCTGCCATTCCCTGGGGAAGTTGCGCATGTTCTATTCTCGCGCACCCGGCCTGGGCCCCCTAAACCTATATTGGGCCGGTGCTTACCCCCCGTTTTAGGGGGTTTCCCCCTGCTCGTGCCTGTGGCCACAATGGAGGACGCGCTCGTCGAGACAGGAGTTTGACGGGTCCAATTTCAGGAGAATTCTGTGGCAGCTCATGGGGGATACCGACACGCACCGAGGGTAAACGGCCCGGGCCGGATTGCCTTGCGGAGCCTTTCCGCTGCGGTGGTCGTGGGGTTCTCCGTCTTCGCCTTCGGATTCCAGGGACCGTCCGGTCCGGTCCCGCAGCCTGCTGCGGCCACCATCGCACTGACGCCTCCCTCGGGCACAGTAGGCCCGGCGCTGCTTGACCCGGACAGCGTCCCCGACGGGCATGAAGTGGACGGGGCAGCCGCCGACTCCGCTGCAAAAATACCTTCCGGCCGGACACCCGGGGGCAGTTCTGCCCGTGGTGCGTCGGCAAAAACCGGCGCCAAACCGCAGACACCCGGAGTCGCGTCGACGGTTCTGAAGCGTCCCGGCAAGGGCTTCCTCATGGCTCCGCTCGAAGACCTGGTTCCGAGCTCACCGTTCGGGCTGCGTCACAATCCCCTGACCGGGGAGGCCGGAGAATTCCACTGGGGCCAGGACTTCGCCGCCGCCTGTGGAACCCGGGTCTATGCTGCCGACTCCGGCGTGGTCCGGGCGGCCGGTTGGCACCCGTGGGGCGGCGGCAACAGGGTTGAGATCGACCATGGAAATGGCCTGATCACAACGTACAACCACCTGCGGGGCATCGCCGTGGAGAAGGGCGATCACGTCCGCGTCGGTGAGGTGATTGCCGAGGTCGGTACCACCGGATCCTCCACCGGATGCCACCTGCACTTCGAAGTCATCAAGGACGGGCAGCACGAGGATCCGATGAAGTGGACCTTCCTGCCCATCCGGCAGGTCGCGTCCCTGAAGCCTGGCGTTATGGCCAGCTTCGACCCCGACGCGCCGAGCATGGCAGGCTGGACGATTCCCTTCCTTGACGGAAGCACGGACGACGGCGGCACCTCACCGGCTGTTTCGGCGGTGGGCAGCGACCCGAAGCCGAGTGCCGTCGCGAGGTCTTCGCGGCCTTCCCTGCTCACCAGTTCGTCATCGCAAGAAGTTGTCGCAACGCCGAGCCCCCGTGTGACGCCCAAACCGGATGTTGTCACCAGGCCGGCCGCCCCCGCGGTGACGCCCAAGCCGACACCAAAACCAACGCCGACTCCAACCCCAACGCCTGTGCCACCGCCAACCCCGACTCCAACCCCCACCCCGGTGCCAATCCCGACGCCGGAACCGGCGCTCCCACCGACGCCTGAACCGGCACCGCAACCGACTCCGGTCCCGCCTGTAGACCCGGCCCCGGAAACACCTCCGGCTGATCCGGCGCCTCCCGCGGATCCGCTGCCTCCCGCAGAGTCAGTGCCCACACCCCTGACGGAACCAGCGCCTACGCCGGCTCCAACGCCGACCGAGCCGCCAACTCCGACGCCGACGGAGCCGCCGGCCCCGACGCCGTCAGCAGCAGTCGATTCCGCGGCTGATCCAAGTGTTGTCACAAAAGAAGCCCCTGCGGATGCGCCCGCAGGAACTGAAGCTGCCGTGACGGCGGATCCCACCGCCGCGCCGTAATCGCGCGGCAGGGTTCGCCGTCCGGCTCCAGCCGGTAAGGAGGTCGAAGGAATGCAGCGGCTGCAATTACCGTTGTCATTAATATCAACCATGCGACCGGCCAGAGAGCACCATGTAACTTCCCTCCCCACGATTCCGCCGACACTCAATGACGGAACCGTCATTGATTTTGGACGCTTTACAGGGAACACAGTGCCTGTTGGCTTCGGTGTCACAGTCCCGCTGACCGCCTGGACAGATCTCGATGGCCAGGAACAGCACCCCGCGTACAGCGAGTTGACCAAATCCAAGAAGAGCATTCTGCCTTGCACGGCGCGGTGGAACCCCTGGAAGTTCCGCATGAACCAAGCTGTGAAGGTGGAGATGTGGGGCGGCTCGCCCCCGCCGTTGATCCGGCGTGACCGGACCTCCGGCAAACCCAAGAAAGCGGCCATCGCATGATGACCGCCAATATGAAACGAAAGCGAGGAGCGTTAGCCAAGAAGCGGCAGGCATCGTAATTTTTCAACATGCCAACTTCAGTTTCCCCAAAGTTTGCTTTTTATCTGGTTGGATGGAGCGTACTGAGAGGGAACACTGGAGGCGCCCGCTTCCTAACTACCGCGAAGGCAGCAATGGAGCTCATCGAGGCCGAGCACCCCAGGCCACGTCATTTTCTACTCCACCTGAGTGACCCCCACCTGTTGGGAGGTCCGGACCCCCTTTACGGCGCAGTTGACAGCGAAGCGCGCCTAATTCAGCTATTCGACGAGGTCCAGGCATCAGGCGCTCGTCCGGAAGCCGTCATTTTCACCGGCGACCTGGCGGACAAGGGAGACCCCGAGGCTTACGCCAAACTCCGCGCGATCGTTGAACCGGCGTGCGGGGATCTGGGCGCCAAGGTCATCTGGGCAATGGGTAACCACGACAACCGCGCCAATTTCCGGGCCGGTCTGCTGGACCAGCCGGGGAATGATGACCCCGTGGACCACAGCTATTACGTCAACGGCCTGCGAGTCATCACCATGGACACTTCCGTGCCGGGATTCCACCACGGCGAGCTCAGCGGCGACCAGCTGGACTGGCTGGCCGCGCAGCTGGAAACCCCGGCCCCGGACGGCACCATCCTGGCGCTGCATCATCCGCCGGTGCCCTCGGTGCTTGACCTGTCCGTGCTCGTGGAGCTTCGCGACCAGGCCGCCCTGGCTGCCGTGGTCCGCAACTCGGACGTGCGGACCATTCTGGCAGGGCACCTTCACTATTCCACCACTGCAACCTTCGCCGGTATCCCGGTGTCGGTGGCCTCGGCCACGTGTTACACCCAGGACTTGAACGTCCCTGTGGGAGGCACCCGCGGCCGTGACGGCGGGCAGGCCTTTAACCTGGTGCACGTGTACGAGCACACCATCGTCCATTCGGTGGTGCCGCTGGGCGCGGCGCCCACGGTGGGGGAATACGTCAGCCCCGAAGAATCCGAGCGGCGCCTCGTGGCCGCCGGAGTCCGCATCCCCGAGCATGCCAAGCGCCCGGTCCTGACCGCAAAGTCCTAGCCCCAGGGGCCTGACATCGAGGCGGCAGGTCTGCCGCGGCGACGCAATCGCCGCGGCAGGCCCTTACTTGTCCCAGCCCTTACTTCTCCCAGGGTGCCTTGATGGGGTAAAACTTCTCCAGGAAGTCGGTGACGAGCTCGGCCCGCTCCTCGGCCGGAACCTCTGGGAAGCTGCCGTCATTGAGGCAGAAGAAGTCCATGTTGCGCTTAGCCAGCAGCTTGGGCAGATAGTTCAACCCCGCCCGGAGGGTCGTGTCCACGTACCTGACCTTGGCCGCTGTCTGGGTGACAGCACGGCCGGTGAGCAGCGCGTAGTAGTGGTAGAAGGAATTGGTCACGGAGATGTTGTCCGCCGCGCGGAAGGTGCTGGCCGCAGTCTTGGCGAATTCATTAGGGAACTCCTGCTCCATCTGGGCCACCACGCTGCGCCTGAGGGGCGCGGCGGAGTGCTCCAGGTGGCGCGTGGTGATCCGGCCAAAGCGGTTCCACAACAGCTTCCGGTTCACCCTGGCGGCATTCTCGAAGCCGCTGCGCTCGGCTGCGTTGTCCCCGAGCCCGATCCGGGTCTCGGCCTCGATGAACTTGGTGATCCCGCCCGGGGTGAAGAACATGTCCGGCCCCACAGGACGCCCGAAGAACATGTCGTCGTTGGAGTACAGGAAATGCTCTGAAAGACCCTCGATGTGGTGCAGCTGGCATTCCACGGCCTGGGAATTGTGGGTAGGGAGCACGGACGGATCGGCGAAGAACTCTTCGCTCCGGACAATCGTCACGGACGGGTGGTCCGCCAGCCATTCGGGCGCGGGGGAGTCCGTAGCTATGAAGATGCGGCGGATCCACGGCGCGAACATGTAGACGGACCGGAGTGCGTACTTCAGCTCGTTGATCTGCCGGTACCGCGCTTCGTGGTCGTCACCCTCACCGAGGACAGCGCCGGTCTGCCGCGCCCTGCGGGCTGCGATGTACTCCGGAGAACTGCCGTCTACCCACGAGAAAACCAGGTCGATGTCGAAGCTGATGTCGCTCGCGTGATCAGCGAACATGTTCTCGATGGTGGGCCAGGTGTGGCCATAGCGTTCAACGGTTCCCCGCACGGCGTCCTGCGTCAGCATGGTGCGGCGCGTCAGCGAGTTCTCGATCGGCAGGATGAGCTGGTCGCCCTCGAAGCTCCAGAGCTCCACCTGCACGCCTGCGGAGGCGCCGAACTCGAAACCGCCGTTCGGCTCCACCCGGGGCCTGTACAAGCGGAAGATCCTCGCCTGACGGTTGGTGGAAAGTTCACCGTCCGCCACGAGCACGGAGGTCTTCTTCTTGGCGTCCACGGTCATGGAGTAGAACGGCTCGTTGCGGCACGCCTCAACCAGGGCGGCCCGCAGCTTCTTGCGGTTCTTCCAGTCCAGGGCGATCACAGGGCGGTCGTTGTTGCCCCGGACCAGCAGGTAATCCAGGCTGGCGCCTGCCAGCACCGTCCGCAGGAAGAGCAGGTCCTCCACCATGGCCTGGTAGGGCGTGCGGTTCTGGTTGATCAGTGCATACCGGCCAGAGCGACGGACCACGTCAGGGCGGTGCTTGAGGCGCGCAACAGCGGCCGGCGACGTTACTTCCGCAAGCACCGGGACATCCTCGGAAGTCTGTCCGCCGTAATAGATGTCGTCCTGAACCGTTACGTCTGTAATGGGGATTCTCCGTGCTGCTAGGGGATGGGCTCTTACTTGCATGATAGTCCTGCCAAAAAACTGCAGGAGAACAGTGCCGCCGCCCAGAGTGGCGCGTGCGGCCGAGCGGCGGGAGCGGGCTCAGCCCGCCAGCGCCTCACGCCAGCTGCGAAGGAAAGCCGCTCCGGCGTCGTCGTGGATGACCGTCGCATCCAGGCCCAGGTCGGTGGCGGTGAGGATGTCGTAGGGCTTGACCGGCACTCCGTCCGCGGGCCGGACGTCCACATGCTTGACCGGGTGGTCGTTGTGGTGCAGCCAGTCTGCCATGGCGTAGTCCGTCCGGGAATCACCCACGGTCCGCCAGGCCTGGGGCGTGACGCCCTGCGCCGCGAGGAGCTCCACGGCCCGGCTCGCGCCGAGGTCCTTGCCGAGCCGGACGGACTCGATGTCCGTGGAAATGATGGTGGGGTCCACCCGGTAGTCGACTTCGTCGTCGGAGTTCGGTGCGTGGTGGTCCAGCCGCACGACACCGAGGCCGTGGCGCGCCATCAGTTCCATGGCTTCCTCGTCGAACAGGTGCTGCTCGGCCAGGTATTCGCTGTTGGGCACCTCGATGTGCTGTTCCACGGACACCATGGCGCGCTTGGTCTCATCAAAGAACATGTGCGAGGAATAGTCCTCCGCCACCATCCGGCGAATATCGTCACCGTAGGCGGCGGGGACAGCCAGTTCGTGGTCCACATGGACAGGGCCGGGGCCGGCAGCCGTGTAACTGAACCAGACGGCGCCCTTTTCACAGATGGCATGGATCAGCGTTCCTGCCGGCATCCCCGCCGCGATCATGGGTTCCATGACCTGCTCGCGGATGAAGGCGTCCGAGCGCCCGGTGTTGAAGATGATGGGGATCCCGGCGGCGGCCAGTGCCACGAGGTCCGCGATGATTTCCGGCTTGACGTTCCTGGTCACGGGGCTGGCCACGGGGCCGTCGACGTCCAGGAGGAGGGCAAGGGGAGGAGTCGACGGCGTGTGGGCGCCTAAGGTGGCAGCGGCGGCATTCGCGGGAGGTGCAGTCATGGCTCCATTCTGACAGCCACCGCCTGCCCGGGGCGCCGAGGCAGGCAAATCCGGGCCGGATGTGACACATGGTTACTGTTTGGCTACAACCTCCGATGCGGGCCGGTTCCACATTCCCTTGGACAGGCAAGGTGCTTAGGCTTGCATGGTGATATTCAAAGCTGTGGGCGAGGGACGCCCGTACCCCGACCATGGTTTCAGCACGCCCAAGGACTGGGCATCGCTCCCGCCGCGGCCCGTGCGGCTGGATGAACTTGTAACCACCAAGCGGACTCTGGATCTCGAGGCCCTGCTGGCCGAGGACTCCACCTTCTTTGGCGACCTCTTTCCGCACGTTGTGCAGTACCAGGGCACGCTCTACCTGGAGGACGGCCTGCACCGGGCTGTCCGGACGGCACTGCACCAGCGCACCGCCATTCACGCCCGTGTGCTGGTGATCGATGGCTAGAAAACGCAAGGACGTCACGGTCCTGCATGGACACCGCGTCATCACGGGTCCGGAGCTGCGGGCCACGTTCGTGGAGCAGGACGACACCCTCGACCACCCCGGCAGGCTGCGGCGCCGGATCCTGCACGGCGTGGTGCTTATCTTGCTTCTTGCGCTGATCGTTGGGGCGATCCTGGCAGCCCTGGGCATCATGAACGGCCAAATCAAAATTCCTGGAACCGAGGAAAGCGGGGCGAAGGCTTCGGCCTGCCCCGCCGCAACGTTTGACTACACCCCTAACGCCAAGGTCAAAGTCAACGTCTTCAACGCCACGAGCCGGGCCGGCCTCGCCAAGTCGGCCGCCAACGAGTTCAAGGTCCGCAAGTTCGGCGTCGGCAAGGTGGGTAACACCGAAACAGGTTACCGGGGCGTGGCCGCCGTGGTGTCCGGTGCCGCCGGCCAGGCTGCGGCCTTCACCGTCCAGCGGAACGTCCCGGGGTCCGACTATTTCAAGGACGGGCGCACGGATGCCAGCGTTGACGTGATCCTGGCCGGCGACTACCGGGGATTGGCCAAGCCCGAGTTGGTGGACCAGACCCCTGGCAAGCTGAGCTGCCCGCGGGAAAGCAGGCGCATCGCGGATGATGCCCCGTTGCCGGTCGTACCCACGCCAAGCGTCAAGCCCTGAACGGCGGGAGCCTAGCCGGCCACGGCGGGCCGCCCGCCGAGCGGGACAGGGCGGCCGCCGTCGTCGAACCTTGCACCGGAACCCAACTGGATGAAGCGCACTGTCCTTGAAATTCTTTCCTCCAGGTCGTCCGGCTCCTCGCTTCCGCGGGCCGCGCTGGAGGACAGTGTTCCGTGGATCAGCTGGGCCTGCTGCCGGACGTCTGCCACGGGCAGGTAGCCCTGGTCCATGCCGCTGCGCAGGATGTCCTGCAGGAGGTCACTCAGGCCGCCGACGTGATCGGCGAGCTTGGCGAAGGACGCCGGCGAAAGAACGGCGCCCATGGCCGGTCCGGGCGGCAGGTGGCGGCGGCTGAGGTCCTCCACCTGGGCGCGAACATACAGGGCGAGCCGGTCCACTGGATTCTCCAGGCGGCTGAGCGACTCGCGCAGTTCCGCCAGAAAGCGCTCCGTTTCGACGAGCGCGTACGAGATGAGCAGCTCTTCAATGTCGGCGTAGTAGTTGTACACGGCCGTCCGCCCGATTCCGGCATGGCGCGCAACGTCCGTCATGGTCAGCCCGGGCAGTCCGTGGGTGAAGAGCAGCTCGCCGAAGGCATTCAGGATGCGGCGCTGGGTCTCGGCGCGCTGCGCAGCATTGCTGGGGGCCGAAATCCGGGGCATACGGACACTTTACCGCGATCTGTCAGTAAACCCCGGGCGCCGACACCCGAACAATCCGAGAATCAGACGGCGCAGCCGTCTGGACCGCATGCCTCGCCGCCGTTTGCGCCGGCGTCCTTGGTCCCGGCGTCGGCCGCGACCATCACCAGCGGATGCGATTCCTGCCACGCCTGCTCCAGCGCCATGCTGAACGTTGCGGACGGCTGGGCGCCGGAGAGCCCGAACTTGCGGTCGATGACGAAGAACGGGACGCCGCTGATGCCCAGGGCGCGCGCTTCGGCAAAGTCGTGCCGCACGTCGTCGGCGTACTTGTCGGAAGTGAACAGCTCCGCGACGTCGACGGCGTCCAGGCCCAGCTCCCGGCCGAGGACGGTGAGGTATTCGCGGCTGCCGATGTCCTTGCCGTGTTCGAAGTGGTCGCTGAGGAGCCGCTCCTTGGCGGCATCCTGCTTCCCGTGAGCGGCGGCCAGGTGGATGAGCCGGTGGGCAGTGAAGCTGTTGGCAACCACGACGGCGTCGAACCGGTAGTTGAGCCCCTCGCCTCGGGCCTCAGCTGCCACATGGTCAAACATCTGTGAGACCTGCGCCGGGGCCATGCCCTTGCGAGTACTGAGGTAGTCGAGCTCGGTGCCGTCGTAGTGCTCGGGCAGGGAAGGGTCAAGCTGGTAGCTCCGCCACTGCACCTCCACGGCATCGCGGTGCGGGAACTCGGCCAGGGCGGCCTCGAAACGGCGCTTGCCGATGTAGCACCACGGACACGCGACGTCTGACCAGATTTCAATCTTCATGCTTGCCACAACCTGAACCCACGCGCTGGCATTCCTGCCGTGCACTGTTGGCTTGGCCACAGCGCACAGCGCACAGCTTCAGTTACCAGCCTTGCCCGGCGTCACTGCGGACAATATCGTTTGACGTAGGTTATGAAGTCAGCCGTCGGATGCTCTTCATCCGAACGCCATCGTTAGTTCTGCCCCGATGCGCCGAGGACGGCGCCGCAGCCATTGTGCGGGGCCGTCTGCTCTGTCACCTGGGAGGCCGGGGAATGCGGATAGGACTTATTGCGGGACCCTGGATTCCCGTTCCTCCGCCCTCTTACGGCGGCACCGAGAGGGTGGTGGACAGCCTTGCCCGTGGTTTTGCGGCTGCGGGGCACGAGGTGTTGCTGGCTGTTCCCTCCGACAGCGAATGCCCGGTCCCGCGTGTTTCGGGGATGAGGGTTTCGGAACCTGCCGAGCTGGGGTCCACCCTTTCGGAGCTCAGCCACGTGATACGGGCGTACCAGGGCATGCGGGGTGTGGACCTGATCCACGACCACACGATGGCCGGTCCGCTGTACGCCCATCGCCCCTCCTCTGTCCCGGTCGTGACGACGATCCACGGCCGGCTGACGCCCGCAGCGGCGGACATCTACCGGGCCGTTGGGAGGACCGCCAGCATCATCGCCATTTCCCGCGATCAGGTCACGCATGCGCCGGACGTGCCGATCGCACGGGTAATCCACCACGGGCTGGACCTGTCCACGGTCCCCACGGGCACCGGCAAGGGGGGCTACGCGTGCTTTGTGGGGCGGGTGTGCCCGGACAAGGGCTTGGTTGAAGCAATCGCTATTGCCCGGAAGGCAGAAATTCCCCTGCGCATCGCGGCAAAGATGCGCGAACCCGATGAGTTGCGGTTTTACCGGGAAGTCGTGAAGCCCCTCTTGGGCCCCAACGAGGACTTCATGGGGGAGATCACGGACGACGAAAAGTACGCGCTCATGGGCAACGCCGTCGCATTCCTAAATCCCATCCAGTGGCCGGAACCGTTCGGCCTGGTCATGATCGAATCCCTGGCCACGGGGACACCGGTAGTGGGCACTCCGGTTGGCTCGGCTCCGGAGGTCGTGGACCACGGTGTCACCGGGTTTCTGGCTTCCTTGGCGGAACTGCCAGCGCTTCTGCTGGGCGTGGCCTCACTCAGCCGGGAAGCTTGCCGGGCCTCTGTAGCGGAGCGCTTCAGTTCTGCCCGCATGGTTGCTGATCATTTGGAGCTGTTCGCCAGCGTTCTGGAGCAGGGGCAGTCTTTCGGGGTTCCGGATCCGGGGGCGGTGCACGAGAATCAGATGCGGGATCCCCTGGGGCGCGGAGTAGAAAATCGAGGGCCTGCTGGAATCTGAGTCTTGCATTGCCGCAACTGCCCGTAGGAAAGGAAGCAGCCCGTGAATGCGTGGAACTCCGATACGGAGGCAGGTCCCTCGGAAGCAGGCGCGGTGACAGTCGTAGAAGGATCGTCGTTTTGCATCTCGTCCGACAGCGGAGACATTGTGACGGGTGGAACGCAAGGCGTTTTCTACCAGGACACCAGGATCGTTTCCCGCTGGATGCTCCGCGTCAACGGAGCACTCCGGGAACCGCTGGTAGCCAGGACGCCCACCGCTTTCCAGGCGACGTTCGTAGGGCGGGCCCGGTGGGCGGACGGGAGGTTTGACAGCCCGTTGGTGGTTCAGCAGCAACGGCACGTGGGCCCCGGGCTGCGGGACGACATCACGATCCGCAATTACTCTGGCGAGGCAGCCGTGTGTGACATCGAACTTAGCCTCGATTCCGACATGGCCGATCTCTTCGACGTCAAAGGCGCCAGGGTGACGACCGGGGCTGTCGTTCGCAGGAGCGTCCATGACGGGGAGCTCCTTATCGAGGCCGAGCGCAACGGCCAGCGCCGGGGCACGGTTCTCCGAGCAGCCGCCGCGCACGTGCGGGAGGATGCACTGACATTCCGGGTGGAGATCCCGCCCCGGGGGCAGTGGTCCACGAGCGTCATCGTGGTGCCGCTGATCAACGGAAAGGGGCCCGATGAACCGTTCAGCGAAACGGCCTCGCCCCACCAACGGACGGGTGTGCAGCGGCATATCGCGTGGGCGGAACACGTACCGCGCATTACCGTCACCGACTGGAATGTTCAGCACGTGCTGAGCCGCAGCCAGAGCGATCTGGGGTCCCTGCGGATTTTTGATGCCGCACACTCGGGGAGGGTGGCGGTCGCCGCCGGTGCCCCATGGTTCATGGCGCTCTTCGGCCGGGATTCACTGCTTTCCTCCTACATGGCCCTGCTCGTGGACCCCGGCCTGGCCGCCGGGACGCTGCAAACCCTGGCCGAAATTCAAGGCACGAAGGTGGACCCCGATTCGGAGGAGGAACCCGGCCGGATCCCCCATGAAGTGCGGTTTGGCGTCAATGCCGGCCTGGCGCTGGGGGGTACCTCCTACTACGGCACGGCCGACGCCACCCCGCTGTTTGTGGCCGTGCTGAGTGAGCTCAGCCGTTGGGGACTGGGCGAGGACATCATCGGTTCGCTGCTGCCGCATGCGGACCGTGCCTTGGACTGGATCGAGCACTTCGGGGACCGCGACGGCGACGGCTTCGTGGAGTACCTGAGGCCCAACCCCCACGGATTGTTGAACCAGGGGTGGAAGGACTCGTGGGACGGGATTAATTTCGCCGACGGCAGGATGGCTGAGCCACCCATCGCACTGTGCGAGGTCCAGGGTTACGTCTACTCCGCCTACGTGGGCCGGTCGCTGCTGGCCCGCTGGGCCGGGGACTCGTCATTGGAACACCACTGGGCCGAGCGTGCTGCCACCGTGAAGGCGTCGTTCAACGAGCGGTTTTGGCTGCCCGACAAGGGGTATTTCGCCATCGCGCTG
Source organism: Arthrobacter sp. 05T444 (assembly GCF_056395905.1). Taxonomy (NCBI): domain Bacteria; kingdom Bacillati; phylum Actinomycetota; class Actinomycetes; order Micrococcales; family Micrococcaceae; genus Arthrobacter; species Arthrobacter sp. 05T444. The sequence continues at coordinate 149,424 of NZ_JBFTKK010000007.1, read as the reverse complement.
GACAAGGACAAGCAGGCGGTGGACTCGTGCGCATCAAACATGGGCCACTGCCTCTGGGTAGGAATAGTCGATGAGGACAAGGCGCCCATGGTCGCCGAGCGACTCATGTCGCCGGAGATGTTTACGGGGTGGGGCATCAGGACACTGGCCTCGGATATGGGCGCCTACAACCCTGTCAGCTACCACAACGGCTCCGTCTGGCCGCACGATACGGCACTGGTGGCCACCGGGCTCATGCGCTACGGCTTCGTGGACGAGGCCCGCCGGGTCGCGGGCGGGCTTTTTGCCGCCGCCGCGCATTTCGACGGACAGCTGCCGGAGCTGTTCTGCGGTTTTGACCGGAGTGACTTCCCGGAGCCGGTGCCGTACCCCACAGCCTGCTCCCCGCAGGCGTGGGCAGCAGCCGCTCCGGTGCAGTTGGCCCGGATTCTTTTGCGCTTTGACCCAGACTTCACGCGGAATGTCCTGCACCTGGCGCCCATACTGCCGGCCGAGCTCGGCGATGTCCGGGCAGAAAACGTCCTCTTGGGCCGCTCCAGGATCACCATCCGGGCCCATAGGGGGGAGGGGAGCGTGGAGGGGTTGCCTCCCGAACTGAAGCTCCGGAAGGAGCCGCGTCCGCCCCTTAACAGTGACCTTGGCGGTTAGCTATCCCAGCCTGCGCTCCATCACGAAGTCATGTTCCACGGTGCTGCCCAGCTGAAATGACTTGGTTCCCACCTTCCGGAAACCGGACTTTTCGTAGAACCGGATCGCCTTGGCGTTCTCGCTGTTGACGCCGAGCCACATCCCGGCGGCCCCAGTACCTGCGGCGGACTCGAGGCTCGCGTGCATGAGTTCGGCCGCGGCGCCGAGACCGTGATGGTCCGGGTGCACATAGCATTTGCTGAGCTCGACCGACGGGAGGGCATTGAGCGCGGAGGCCACGCCCGGATCGGAGGTTGGCCGGTCCACGAGCAGGCTGTAGCCGCGGAGGTCTTCGCCGGCATCAATGACCAGGACCGTCACCGCGGGATCGGCGAGGTACGCACGGAAGTGGCGCTCGCTGAGTGTGTTGGCGAGGTGGGCAGCGATGTCCTCACGCGATGATCCGGGCGGGCATGCCAGCGGAAAGGTGACGGCAGCCAGCTCGGCCAGCCGCCCGGCGTCGTCCGCGGCCGCCTTGCGGATAGTGTGCGTCATGCAGGTCCTCCGACGAGAGTGTCTTGTACAGGTATGCTCGATCGCCACGCCATGGCCCTCGGCAATCGCATGGTCGGCGATGAGAGAGCCGAGGCGCCACGCATCGTGGTGGTCAAAACTCGCGAAAACGAGTTCTTCCTCGTGCTGCCGCAGTTCAGCGATCCGCGGCGAGACGGTGTCAGTCATTCGAGACTGTCCCTTCCGGCACGGCATCGGCGTCGTAGCTAAGCCCGATCTGGCGGCGGATCTCGTCCATCGCGGCCATCACCGCCACGCTCTCGTTCGGCGGGAGAGTGGTACCGGCAGTGGAGCCTTCCCGGACCAGGCGTTCCAGCTCAACCGCCTGGTACTGCATCCCCCGGCTCTTGACGGGCTGGTCGAACCTCTCCACAACATTTCCGCGCGTGTCATACACAGTGAAAGGCGTGGGGTTGTACCAAGTGGACTCGATGTCGATCCAACCCTCCGTCCCGATAACCACTGCCCGGTTCGCTCCGGCGGCATCCAGCTCACAGTCCACGAGGGCCTGCTGTCCTTGTGCGTACTCAAAGATTGCCGCAGTCTGGCGGTCCACGCCCGTGGTTGTCATCGAGGCACTTGCCCGAACGGCGGACGGAGTGCCGAACACGTCGAAAGCGAACGAAACCGGGTAGATGCCCAGGTCCAGCAGCGCTCCGCCGCCCAGCGCGGGGTCGTTCAGCCTGTGCGCAGGATCCTTCGGCAGGTTTTGATTGTGGCTGGCCACCAGCTTGCGGACTTCGCCGAGCGTGCCCTCGGCAATGATCTCGCGGATTCGGGCCATGTGGGGGAGGAATCGGCTCCACATGGCCTCCAGGACCACAAGGCCCTTGGCCTCGGCCAGCGCCACGATCTCCTGCGCTTCGCGGGCGTTCATGGTGAACGACTTCTCGACCAGCACGTGTTTGCCGGCGTTCAGGGCGAGGAGAGCGTGGGCATGGTGGAAAGTGTGCGGGGTGGCAACGTAAACCACGTCAACGTCCGGATCCTCAACCAGCGCTTCGTAGCCTTCGTGGGCAGTGGGAATGTGGAACTTGTCGCTGAATGACTTGCTCGATTCCACCGTGCGGGAGCCGACAGCCTGGACAGTAAAACCGTTGTCGATCAGGTCCTGCGTTTGCAGACCGGCGATGAATCCGGTGCCGAGGATTCCCCAACGGATTTGTCCGTCAGAGGTGCCGTTGCTGTAGTTGGCCACGTGATTAGTCCTTTGTTGAATCTGAGCTAGAGAGCGGGTACGCCACGAACGCAAAGCGCTCAGAGTCCGGCGACCAGCTCGTGACGTTGAGGGTATCCTGGCCACCGAAAAGGGGCCACGTGTGCAGCGGCGTTGCCCAGTCACCGGTGGAGACAAGTACGACGGCGACAGGCAAGTCGGCGGGGTGGCCTTCGGTTCCGCGGGGGAACCGGATGTAGCTGGCAAAGCGCCCGTCGGGAGAGACGTGCGGAAACCAGTCGACGGTGTCAGACTCCAGGAGGCGCTCGAACCCGCTCCCGTCAACCTGCACACGGGCAAGCTGGGCGTGGCCCGGGAGAGAGGTAAAGGACTCCGTGTTCAGATAGAGCCACTTTCCGTCCGGGGAATACTCCGGTCCGTCACAGTGGCCGCTGCCGACATTGACGCTGGCGGTGGCGCCGCCGTCGGCCGGGATGGTCATCAGCCTGCCAGGTTGGGTGAAGTCGCCCGCCTCGATACGGACGTAGGCAAGCTCTTGGCCGTCCGGGCTCACCCCGTGGAGGAAGTGGAAGGATCCGTCGTCCTTGGTGATGCGCTCGGCCTGGCCGCCACTGAGCTCGGCACGGTAGATGTGGCCGTCATTCGCCGAGAGGTAGATGCCGGTGCCGTCCGGGTCCAGGACGTGGTCATTGTTGAGGTCCGGGACGCCGGTGAGAGGCACTCCTGTCAGCGACGCGCCGGCGACGTCCAGCTTCCAGAGCTTCCCGTCGCCATTGAGGACGAGTGAACCGCCGTCGAGGGTCCAGTTCGGTGCCTCCAGGAGAACGTCCTCCGTTGAGTACACCAGCGCGGATTCTCCGGAGACCGAGGCGGCCCATACCTCGCAGCGCTGGCCGGGTTGGAGGGTGCGGATCACCTTGCTTCTTCTTTCGTAAGATCCTTGATCCTGATGTTCCGCCACCGGCACTGTGCGCCCTTGCCCCAGCGGGCTTCGCCGAACATGGCGTCATTGTCGTGCACTTCGAGCGCGATGTGGCCGCGCTCGCTGAGCACTCCAAGGACAGCGTCGGGATCGTAGTTGGGCGAGTCAAGGCTGGCGGTGTCCAGTTCGGCGACCTTGAGGCCGTTGACCCAGGTGGTGATGACCGGCAGTGTTCCTACGCAGCGGATCCTTAGCTCGTTCCAGTCGTCCCAGCGCCACACTTTGAGGAAATCCTCGACGTCGGCCGCGTATTTCAGCCGGGCACGTTTGTCTTCGGTGACGGGTTCCACCGAGGTGGCGGGATCGTCGGCAATCAAGCCGACCGGGCGGCCGTCGGCATCCCGCGCGGCATCGATCGCGAACGGCACGGCGGAAAAGCTTGCGAGTCCGTTGCCGAAGAATCCGCGGATGCCGCCGGACGGCCTGTGGTCCACCAAGACCTGGAAACCCTCCCACGTGTCTGGCCGGCGCCGGATCATGACGCCCGTGTCGGCCGGCCAGTCGGGGCGCATTTCCAGTACGAGCTCGAAGTCGCCGAACGCCTGCTCGCTGACCAGGTAGCCGCCGTACCCGCTGCCGGGGGAGTCTTGCTCGCCCACCAGGACTCCGTCCTCCACGAACCAGTGAGCCGCGTGCTTCTCGGGTTCCGCCGGCCGCGCCAGGCCGCGGCGGTCGAACAGCTCCAGGATGCTCGGACCACCCGGGTATTCCGTGCCGTAGACGCGGGGCACAGTGCGCCAGCCGGACAGGCTGACGCCGTCGAACAGCGGAAAGTACCTACCGCCGTCGGGCGCTTCAGCCTCAGAGGCAGTGTCCGGCGGGCCTGCCGGAGCCGTGTTGGGAAAACCCACCTCCGCTAGTCCTTGCTGCTGAAGGCGGCGTCGAAGGATGTTTGGGAGGCGGGGAAATCGAACTTCTTGAGCGCGGCGAGGGCTTCGGGGGCGCCGTGGAGGCGGTCCATGCCGGCGTCTTCCCACTCGACGGAAATGGGGCCGGTGTAGCCGATCGCGGTGAGGGCGCGGAAGGAGGATTCCCAGGGGACGTCGCCGCGTCCGGCGGAGACGAAGTCCCAGCCGCGGCGGGGGTCGCCCCAGGGAAGGTGCGAGCCCATGACGGTGTTCCGGCCGGTGGGGCGGAGCTTGGTGTCCTTGCAGTCCACGTGGTAGATCCGGTCCTTGAAGTCCCAGATGAAGGAGACGGGGTCGATGCCCTGCCACATGAAGTGGGACGGATCCCAGTTCAGGCCGAACGCCTCGCGGTGCCCGATCGCTTCGAGGGTCCGGACGGTGGTCCAGTAGTCGTAGGCGATCTCGGAAGGATGGACTTCGTGGGCGAAGCGGACTCCGCAGTCGTCGAAGACGTCCAGGATGGGGTTCCAGCGGTCGGCGAAGTCCTGGTAGCCGGCCTCGATGACCTTTTCCGGAACCGGCGGGAACATCGCGACGTACTGCCAGATGGAGGAGCCGGTGAACCCGACGACGGTGTCCACACCGAGGGCCTTGGCGAGCCGGGCGGAGTGCTTCATTTCCTCCGCGGCGCGCTGGCGGACGCCTTCGGGGTCGCCGTCGCCCCACACCTTCGAGCCGACGATGGCTTCATGGCGGAAGTCGATGGGGTCATCGCACACAGCCTGGCCCTTGAGATGGTTGGAGATGGCCCAGACCTTCAGGTTGTATTTCTCCAGGAGCGCGAGCTTGGACTCGACATAGCCGGGCTCGTCCCAGCGCCAGGCATCCAGGTGGTCCCCGGACACGGCGATTTCCAGGCCGTCATAGCCCCATCCGGACGCGAGCCGGGCAACTTCCTCGAAGGGCAGGTCGGCCCACTGGCCGGTGAACAGGGTATACGGGCGGGGCATGTCAGGCTCCTTCGGTGACCGGGGCGGCAGCGGATGCCGTCGCGCCGGTGGGCGGGATGAGTTGGATGATGGCACTTTTCGCGGCCGAGGACTCTTCGACGGCGTTCAGGACACGCTGGACGGTGAGGCCGTCTTCAAACGACGGGGACGGCGCGGTCCCTGTTGCTATCGCGGCGAGGAAGTCCCGGATTTCGTGGGTGAACGTGTGCTCCCAGCCGATGGTGTGCCCCTGGGGCCACCACGCGGCCAGATAGGGGTGCTCTGGTTCATTGACGAGGATGCGGCGGAAGCCCTGTTCCCGGATCGGAGCGCTGGCATCCAAATATCCGAGTTCATTCAGAGACTCAAGATCAAACAGCATGGTCCCACTGTCGCCGTAGATCTCCAGCGTCAGGGAGTTCTTCCTGCCTGTCGCCACCCTCGAGACTTCAACCGAGGCGATGGCCCCCGAGGCGAGGGACAGCGTGGCCCAGGCGGCGTCGTCGACCGTCACCTCTTCCATGCCGTGGGCACCCGGCCGCTGGGTGGTGAACGTGTGCATGCGGCCGGATACCTCGGTCACGGCGTCGCCGAGGAGGAAGAGCACCTGGTCGATCGCGTGGGAGGCGATGTCGCCCAGGGCGCCGGATCCTGCCGTTTCCTTGTTCAGGCGCCAGGTCATCGGCGACTCCGGATCCACGAGCCAGTCCTGCAGATAGGCTGCCCGGACGTGCCGGACCCGTCCAAGCCGGCCCTCGGCGATAAGCTCACGGGCCAGTGCCAGGGCGGGGACACGGCGGTAGTTGAAGCCGATCATCGATTGCACGCCGCGTTCCCTCGCGGCCCGGGCGGCGTGGGTCATGGCCTCTGCCTCGGCCAGGGTGTTGGCCAGCGGCTTCTCCACGAGCACGTGCTTGCCGGCCTCGAGCGCAGCGATGGCGATCTCGGCGTGCATCCAGCCGGGCGCGCAGATATCGACGATGTGGATGTCGTCCCGCTCCAAGACCGTGCGCCAGTCTGTGGCGGACTCCGCCCACCCATACTTGGCCGCGGCCGCCGCCACCTGGCCGGCGTCCCGGCCCACGAGGACTTTCTGCTCGAAGGCCGGGACATCGAAGAAGCTGGCCACGTTCCGCCAGGCATTGGAGTGGGCCTTGCCCATGAACGCGTACCCGATCATCGCCACGCCCAGAGTCCTGGTTCCCGGTCGCGTTCCTTGGGATTCTTGGGAAGTCATTGCACTGTTCCTAAAGTGTGGGTGCGGTGGGGTTCCAGTCCTCGGGGAGGGCTGCGGACGCGGGCGCTGAGCTTTCGACATCCACGAAGGTTCCCGATTCCATGGACTCTGAGATTGAGACCATGGTGTCCAGAACGTGGTAGGCGAGGTTGCCGGTGGCGCGGTGCGGGACTCCCGCTCGGATGGACCGGGCCATGTCCAGCACGCCCATGCCGCGGCCGTTGGCCGGACCGGTGGCCGGGATGGTGGTCCAGTCCTCGTCTCCCGCACGCCAGAGCCGCACGGCGCCGTCGAAGAAGTTGGGGTCCGGGAGCGAGATGGTGGCCTCTGTGCCGGTGATCTCCACGAATCCCATCCGCAGGCGCGGGGACTCGAAGCTGAAGACGCTGTGCGAGGACTGGCCGCCCTCGAACTGGGCCATGGCGCTGACGTGGGTGGGGACCTCGACGGTGAATTCCTCGCCGGCCTTCGGGCCGGAGCCGATGACGCGGACTTCCTTGGCCTTGGAGCCGACGGCGGCCACCTTCCGGATGGCGCCGAAGGTCTGTACCAGGGCCGTGAGGTAGTACGGGCCCATGTCGAACAGCGGTCCGGCACCGTACTGGAAGAGGAACGCCGGATTCGGGTGCCAGGATTCCGGTCCCGGGGTCTGGAAGGTGGTCATGGCTGTCAGCGGAGTGCCGATGTCGCCGCGCTCGATCAGCCGCCGTGCCGTCTGGAGGCCGGCGCCGAGGAAGGTGTCCGGGGCGCAGCCAAGCCGCAGCCCGGCCGCGTCTGCTGCCTTGAGCAGTCCCAGCCCGGATTCGCGGTCCAGCGAGAACGGCTTTTCCGTCCAGACGTGCTTGCCCGCGTTGACGGCGGCCGTGGCCACTTCAACATGGGCTGCGGGGATCGTGAGGTTGACGATGATCTCGACGTCGGGGTGGTTCAGTGCCGCATCCACCCCGCCCCATTCGGGGATGCCGTATTCCTTCGCCCGCGCCTCGGCGGCCTCCTCGAAGAGGTCGGCAATGATGTGGACCTTCAGGTCCGGGAAGACCGTGAGGTTGTCCAGGTACTGCTTGCTGATGACACCGGCGCCGATGACGGCGACGCCGACCGGCCCCCGGCGCGAAGCTGCGCCGCTCATGCGCGCGCGCCTTCGCTTGCCGCGGTGTTCAGGAAGGCGAGGCTCTGGGCGATGCCGTCGAAGATGTCACCGGAATAGTCGTCAAATTCCACGACACCCACTTCCAGGGATTTGGCCGCGCCGATAACGTCCCACACGGCGATCTTCCCCTGGCCGGCCGGCTGCTGGGCCTTGGTGTCGGTGCTGAGGGGCCCGTCCTTGATGTGGATGAACTTCACTCTGTCACCGAGGCGCTCAAGCACGGCCACGGGGTCCTGGCCGCCCACGGCGACCCAGTAGGTGTCTACTTCCAGGACCAGCTCGGGGTCGAGCAGCCCTGCGAAGTACTCCAGGGCGGTCTGGCCTTCGATGGTGGACTCCAGTTCCCAGGCGTGGTTGTGGTAGCCCACGCGGATGCCGTATTCGGCGCCCTTCTTGGCTGCGGCGTTGAGCTTGGCTGCGGTGCCCTGGATGTCCTCGGCCGACTGCCAGTGTTCTGCCGGCAGGTAGGGGTCAATGACGGTGCTGATGCCCAGCTCCTTGGCGGCGGCAAAGATTTCGTCCTGGTCCTGGCTGAGCAGGGGAGCGTGGCCGGACGGGGCGGTCAGGCCGTTTTCCTTCAGCGCTGCACCAAGTTCCTTGGCCGTGGCCACGAAGTTGTAGGGCTCAACCTGGGTAAAGCCGATCTCGGCTACCTTTCTGATGGTGCCGGGCAGGTCCTCCTGCATGGCATTGCGCAGGGTGTACAGCTGGAGTGAATAAGACATGTCGTTCCTTTGCGGGAGTTGGATTGTTCTCGAAAATGGGTCAGGGCCTAGCGGCCGGCGAGGGATCCGCCGATGCCGCCGACGCTGAAGTACTTGTTCAGGGTGGCGAAGACGATCACTGGCGGGAGCATCATGATCACGGCGAGGGCCATGACGGAGGTCCAGTCTGTCTGGTTCTGCTGGAAGAAGGACTGCACGCCCATGGGGAGGGTGAAGATCTCCGTGGAGCGCAGGAACACGATGGCTACGAGGTAGTCGTTCCAGGCCAGCAGGAAGGCGAAGATCGCGGTGGAGAGGATGCCCGGCAGGGAGTTGCGGAGCACCACCTTGGTGAAGGAGCCGAAGACGGAGCAGCCGTCGATCCAGGACGCTTCTTCGAGGCTGATGGGGATGGAGTCGAAGTAGGCGGCCATCATCCACGTGGCCACGGTCATGGTGGAGCCGACGTAGATGATGGTCAGGCCCATGAGGTTGTCCACCAGGCCCATCCCGGCGAACAGGATGAACAGCGGCACCACCGAGGTGATGATCGGCAGCGACTGCATGACGAACAGGAGCAGAGAGTAGCCGGAGACGGCTTTGCTGCGGCCCCGGGACAGGACGTAGCCGGCGGGTGCGGCGACGGCTACCGAGACGATCACGGTGCTGAGCGTGGTGATGAGGCTGTTCTGCAGCCAGGTGGCCGCGAGGGTTTCGGAGAACACGGAGCCGAAGTTCTCCAGCGTGAATCCGGTTGAGGTGCTGTTCGGACCCGGTGTGAAGGCGAGCACGACCGTGACCATGATGGGGACGAGAACGATCGCGGTGATGGCCAGGATCAGGACGAACCGCCACCATTGGTTGCGGTGCCCTGCTTCGGAAAGGACACTTCGGTTTTTGACGGGGCCGGTGTCGGCGACGCCGAGGACCGGGCCGGTTTCGGGATGGGCGTGGACTACTGCGCTCATTATTCGACGCTCGACTTTCGGATCTGGCGGTACAGGAGAACGGAGATGACCACCAGCGTCATGGTCATGAGGAAGGCGATGGCGACGCCGGGTCCGGTCTGGAAGTCCTGGAAGACGCTTCGGTAGGCAAGGACCACGAGGGAGGTGGTGGCGTCCACGGGACCGCCGCCGGTGAGCAGGTAGATGGTGGGGAAGTCATTGACGCAGAAGATGGTCATCAGGATCCAGCTGATGTAGGTGGACCTCGCGATCAGCGGCAGGGTGATCTGGCTGAACTGCTGCCAGCGGGTGGCGCCGTCCATGCTGGCGGCTTCGTAGACGGTGGTGTCAACGGAGGCCAGGGCCGCTGAAATCATCATCATCATGAACGGGAAGCTGACCCAGACTTTGAAAACCATGACGGTGACGGCGGCGAGGGTCGGGTCCGCGAGGAAGAGCGGGGTGCCCAGTCCCAGGTTCCTGAACAGTGACGGGATCAGGCTGTCCGGCGTGGCGACGAGCCAGTTCCAGGCGGTGGAGGACACTACGATCGGGACCACCCAGGGCAGGAGCAGGAGGACCTTGAACGTTCCGCCGGCGGGGATCTTGGTGCGCAGCAGGAGGGCCAGTCCCAGGCCGACGAGCCAGGAGCCGAACACTCCGACGATCGTGAACATCAGGGTGAATCGGGCGGCTTTCCAGAAGGCATCGGAGCCCAGGACATTGGCGAAGTTGTCGGCGCCGACGAAGTTGCCGGTGGAGATCAGGGAGCCGTCGTGCGTGGCCTGGATGCCCGCGTACACGAGCGGGTAGCCGTGGATGAGGACGAGAAGGATCACCGAGGGCAGCAGGAGCCAGAAGAATGTCCGGCTGGTCTGCGCGCTGAGTCTGCTCTTGCGGTTGGCCGGTCCTCCGGGCCCGCCGGGGGCAACTCCCCGGCGAGCCCGGCTCAGGCCGTTCTGTGCTGTAGTCACTGACATGGGAGGACCGCTTACTTCTTTATGACTGATTTAAGGCCGGACTCGAAGGCCTGCAGCGCGGACTTGGCGTCAGTCTTGCCGGTAAGGATGGTCTGGGTGAACTGGTTGAGCGCCTGGCCGCCGTCGAGGACGGCGAGGTTGTCGTTCAGCACGGTCCCCTGGGAGGCAAAGGTCTTGGCGATGGGCTGCCATTCCTTCACGATCTTGACGTTGTTCGGGTCGCTGGCGAACTCGGGGAGTTCGGTGATGGACTTGAAGACAGGAAGCGCGTTCATCAGCTTCTGCCGCCACAGTTCCTTGAGCTGGCCCATGTAGTGGACCAGGAACGCCTCCGAGGAAGCCTGCGAGGGGGTGTTCGTGTACATCATGATGTTGTTCGGGAAGACCAGGCCGTGCTTGTCGCCGTGCGGGCCGGCGATGGGGCTGGCCACCACAATGTCACCGGATGTGTCGCCAACGCGCTCTGGGACGCCCAGGACGTATGGACCGAAGGCGGCCTTCTTGTTCTTCCACATGGCGTTGAGGTTATCGGTGGTGTAGCTCACTGAGGCCGGGTCAATAATCCCGTTGGAGACCAGTTCGAGGAGGAACTCGATGGCTTCGACGTTGCGGTCGTTCATGACGTCGAGCTCGCCGTCCTTGGTGAACACCCCTCCGCCGTTGTTGACCATCATCATGATCATCGAGTGGTTGCCGATGTTGTTGCCTGCGCCGGAGCCGGTGGCGAAGCCAAAGGCGCCGATATTCTTGAGCGCCTTGCCGGCCTCAAGCAGGGAAGCCCAGTCCTTGGGCACCTCCACGCCAGCCTTCTCGAACAGCGACTTGCGGTACCAGAACACGCGCATGTCCAGCTGCCACGGGACGGCCACGTAACCCTTGTCGGACTTGAACGGTTCGAGCACGCCCGGCAGGAAATCATCGAACTGGCCGTTTTTCTTGAGCTCATCGACCACCTTGTCGGCGTAGGCGATCTGGCCCTGCTTCTCGAACTGGAAGGCCTGGAAACCGCCGCCGGTGGACACTGCAGGCCCGGTCTTGGACGCGATGGCCGAAGAGAAGGTCTGGTAAAAGTTGTTCCACTGGATGGTCTGGTAGCTGGCCTTCAGATTGCCCGAGGCCGGTGAATATCCGTCAACGAGCTTCTTGGCGGCGTCGTTGTAGGCCGGGGTGGCCCACGGCATGTCCCAGAACTTGATGACGCCGTTGCCCCCGCCGCCGCCCTGGGAGGCCGAGCCGCCGCCACAGGCGGCCAGGAGCGGAACGGAGGCCGCGGCGGCGGCGAAGCCAAGGAATCCCCGGCGCGAAAAGGCGGAGGATGCAATGGAGGATTTGGTAGACACGATGGTTTCCTTTCAGGTCCGGGCTAAGTGAATGCCCGGCCCCTTCTCGACAATGAGCGGATAGTGACTCTGGAATTGGAATGCTGGTGGTGCTGACTAGCTGTTGAGTTGGCTAAGGAGCGAAGTAACTGCCATGAACCGCGCCAGATCGTTGGCGGGGGTCCCGGAAGACAGATGCGAGTGGACCCTCGACCAGGTGGTCCGGTGGGATGACTCGTACAGTGTGGGAAGCGTCGTCGCCCCTTCTGCCGTTACCATGCGGACTTCGGCCGGCCAGGCTGCTGCCGGGTCCGGCAGCACGACGTCGGCGCGTCCCGCTGACGTGAGAATCGAAACGCTGGCCGTGGAAGGCAGCGCCGACGTGATGATGCCCTGGAGCGCTGCAGGCACTCCACCGGCAAGGACTCCAGCCACGGTGTAGCCGTTCCCGCTGCGCTGGATCAGCCTCACGTCCTGCAGGTCAATCCCGCATTGCAGGATGACGGCGAGGTGTTCGGTCAGCAGGTGCAGGGGATCCGTTCCGGGCGGCGCCACGGCAACCGAGTCCAGCAGTACGGCCTCATTGATTGCGCCGGCAATCGCGCCGCGGACGTTCGTGCCGACCAGCGCTACGTTTCCGGCCCACTGCTGGTCAAGCACAACGACGGACCCCGCGGCGGGTGCCGTAGCGGTCAGCCCGGCAAGGTCCTCAGCCACCGGCGCGGAGACCACAACGCCCTTGGCGCCGCTGCGGATCGCTTCGGCGGCGCGTTCGGCCCACCCTGCATGACCGGCAACGGCGACGACATCCGGTGTGCCGGCATCGGGCGTTCCTGCCGCCGTGGCAAAAGACAGGGGGAGGGAAGCAACGACGGCGGAGACCGCACCTGACGCTTCGGCCTGCGGATCCGCGGATACGGACAGCTGCGTGGTCATGCGTTGATCTCCTCATCTGCGGTGGTCCCGCTGGCTGTGCCGGCATCAACCCGGGCTGTATCAAACCGGCTTGCGGCCGACTCGGCGATTGCCAGCGCGAACTCAAGGTCATGGATGAGCGTCTCGGCAGATGGCGGCCGGCCCGTTCCCCGCGCCAGCTCAGCCAGCTTGCGCCATTCGCCCTCGTAGCCGTTGTGGCCGAAGGGGCCCAGGACCGTGGTCTGCCCGGCTTTCCGGATCTGGGCTGTAGCGGAGCCTGCGTGAACATAGGACGGGGTGAAGTCGATCTTCAGTGCCGCGTCATTGCCGATGGCCTCGAATACCCAGGACGGTTCCCAGGTGGCGTTCATGGCGGCACGCAGTTCGATGGTGACATCCCCGGCCCGCAGGGAGATGACATAGCCGAAGGGTCGGGCGATCTCCGCGTGCAGGACTTCCACGGAGGCAAAGTCGCGGGTGAAACGGCGAACCAGGGGAAGATCGTGGATGGCCAGGCCCATCACTCCGCCCTTGAGCATGGCCTTGATGACTTCGGGGTCAGTTGAGTCGCGATCCGGCATTGGAACCCGGCCGACGATCTCCGTGGCGAAGTCCTCAAAGCGCGGATTGGGCGGCAGGACGATGGAGGACCGGATCGTGTGGACCTTCTCAGGGAGATCCTCCCAGGCCTCCTCGGCCGCCAGCCAGCCCGGATCGAAGGTGTGCATGGCGCCGACGATGATGGGAACGCCGGTTTCGGCTGAAACGGCGGAAATGCCGGCTGCTTCCTCGCCACTCATGGCGAAGGGCTTTTCGCACAGCACCGCCTTCTTGCCGGCCCGGCAGCTGGCGATCACCTGCGCCGCGTGGAACTGGTGCGGGCTGCAGATGGCAACGATGTCCACATCGGGATCGGCGAGGAGTTCTTCCATGCTGGTGCTGAAGTGTGCCCCCACCCTGCCGGCAACTGATTCGGCCACGGCCAGATCGACATCCATGATGTGGCGCACCTCAAGAATGTCGCGGAGCCTGGCCAGCGACGGGAGGTGAATTGCCTGGGTGACAGGCCCTGCGCCCAGAATTCCGACACCAAGCGGCGCCCGTGATGCCTGTTGTTCGCTCGACAAGATTATTACCTCTTTGTAATCGCTGGAACACTGCATGCCCCTGTCCGCGAATGCTTGGTGACGGGGCTCACAGCCAAAGCTAGAACTACTTTTGTCGATCGTCAAGCAAAAGTCGGAAAGTCTCCGACAATCTTTCTGGTGTGTGACACCCAGAAGCAATCGTGCTATCAAGGATCCATGAGTCCACGAACGGGTACAGGCAACACAGCGGAGCTGACTACTGCCGACGGCGTCGGCAGTCTGTCCCGCGCCGGCGACCTGTTTCAGCTCCTCCGCGACGGCAAGGCGCGAACGCGGGCGGAACTGGCCCTGACCACCGGGCTTGCCCGTTCAACCGTGGCTTCCCGCATTGACGCCCTGATCTCCTCCGGGCTCGTGGGCCCGGCGGGTGAGGCGACGTCGAGCGGCGGCCGGCCGCCGTCGCGGTTTGCCTTCAAGCCGGCCGCGCGGGCAGTGCTGGCTGTCGACGTCGGGGCGACGCACGTGATCATTGCGGTCACCGACCTCGGCGGGAACATTCTTACGGAGCGGCGGCTGGCCCAGGATGTGGCCGAGGGGCCGGAGGCCGTGCTGGGGCGGATTATCGCCGAGGCCACGTCGCTGCTCACGGAGACGGGACGGGCGCCGGGGGACCTTGCCGGCATTGGCATCGGGCTGCCAGGCCCCGTGGAACACGCCACCGGGATGCCGGTGAAGCCCCCCATCATGCCGGGCTGGGACGGGTTTGACGTGGTCCGCTATGTCCAGCGCTCGCTGCCTGTTCCGGTACTGGTGGACAACGACGTCAACATCATGGCGCTGGGCGAACGCACCGCCCACTGGCCTGAGCACGACAATTTCCTGTTCATCAAGGTGGCCACGGGCATCGGCGCCGGCATCATCAGCAGCGGTGAATTGCAGCGCGGCGCCAACGGCACGGCCGGGGACCTTGGCCATGTGCGGGTTCCCAGGGGCGACGAGGTGCTGTGCCGGTGCGGCAATTACGGCTGCCTTGAGGCGCTGGCATCCGGCCCGGCGGTGGCCCTTTCGCTGGCGGCGCAGGGGCTCAAGGCTGAAAACGGAGGGGACGTGCTTCGCCTGGTGGCCGCGGGCAACCTGCCGGCCATCCAGGCGCTGCGCCAGGCAGGCCGGGACGTCGGCGACGTGCTAGCCACGGTGGTGAACCTGCTCAACCCTTCCGTCATTGTGATCGGAGGCAGCCTTGGCCAGGCCGGCGAGCATCTCATGGCAGGCGTGCGCGAAGTTGTTTACCGGAGATCCCTGCCCCTTGCCACCACGCACCTGCGCATCGGCCTGTCCATGGCTGGAGACCAGGCTGCGGTACTGGGTGCGAGCCAGATGGTTACCCAGCATGTGCTGTCCCCGGCGGTCATCGAGGCCACGCTGCAGGCTACGGGGTAGTCGGAACAGCCAGACCGACATTCAGACTGAAGTGAAACGGAGGCATGAAACGTGAGCAATCAGCAGCCCGCACCCCTGAAGGTCGGCGTTGTGGGGATCGGATGGGCCGGTCAACAGCACATCAAGGCCTACAAGAATATTGACGGCGTGGAGCTCGTGGCCGTTGCCGCCCAGGAGGCGGACCTCCTGGGCAGCCTCAAGGACGAGTACGGCATTCCCCACACGTTCGCCCGCTGGGAGGACCTGATCGGGTTCGAAGGACTCGACGCCGTCAGCGTCGCCGTGCCCACGTTCCTGCACGCACCGATTGCCATTGCGGCGCTTGAGCGCGGACTGCACGTCCTGAGCGAAAAGCCGCTGGCCCGCAACGGCGAAGAGGGCCGGAGTATGGTCGAGGCTGCTCGCAAGGCCGGCCGCGTCCTGGACGTCGCCTTCAACCACCGCCGCCGGGGCGATATCCAGAAGCTGAAAGGCATCATCGACGACGGCGAACTCGGCCGGCCGTACTACGCCAAGGCATCCTGGCTCCGCCGCCAGGGGATCCCGATGCTGGGCAGCTGGTTCACGAACCCTGCGCTGGCGGGCGGCGGCCCCCTCGCGGACATCGGCGTGCACGTCCTGGACTACTCGCTGCACCTGCTGGGTGAACCGAAAGTGCTGTCTGTCTCGGCCTCCACGCACTCCGAGCTGGGCCCCCGCGGCCTCGGCGGAAACGCCCGGTACACCGCCATGCAGTCCGCCCACAAGTTCGAAGTTGAAGACTTCGCGTCGGCGTTCATCCGACTGGAGGGCGGCGGCACGCTGATCCTCGAGGCCGGCTGGGCGGCGTACCGGGAGGAGGATGACCTGCTGGACTTCACGGTTTACGGTACCGACGGCGGAGCGGAACTGCGCGCCGTCGGGGCCTCCAATGCCCCCGTCGCAGGCCTGCGGATCTTCAAGGAGAAGGACGGCGAGAACGCGGACTACGAGGTGGTGGCGGAGCAGGGCCGCGCGCACGACGCAGTGGTGGAGGACTTTGTCACCGCCGTCCGCGGAGGTGAGACCGAGTGGGGCGCCCACGACGGCTCACTCGCGCTGAGCCGCGCGCTGGTGCTCGATGCCTGCTACAAGTCCGCCCTCGAACAGCGCGAAGTGAGGCTCTGACATGACTGACAAACTCAACATCCTGGTCTGGAACGAAGGCGTCCACGAATCCCGCAACCAGCCTGAAACTATGGCCGAGATGTACCCCAGCGGCATCCACGGCGCCATCGCGGACGGGCTGAAGGGTTTCTACCCGGACTCCGGCATCACCACGGCCACGCTGGCAGACCCGGAGCACGGACTCTCGGAGGAGACCCTGGCCGCGACCGACGTGCTGCTGTGGTGGGGCCACGTGGCCCACGATGACGTCAGCGACGAGGTGGTCGAGCGCGTGCAGCGCCACGTACTGGGCGGCATGGGGCTCATCGTCCTCCATTCCGGCCACTTCTCGAAGATCTTCACCGCGCTGCTGGGCACCACCTGCTCGCTTAAGTGGCGCAACGACGGCGAACGCGAACTCGTGTGGACCGTCAAGCCTTCGCATCCGATTGCCGCCGGTGTGGAAAGCCCCATGGTGATTCCGAAGCAGGAGATGTACGGCGAGCTCTTCGACATCCCGGATCCGGATGACCTCATCTTCATCAGCTCCTTTGAAGGCGGCGAAGTCTTCCGCTCGGGGGTGACCTTCTCCCGGGGCAAGGGCCGGATCTTCTACTTCAGCCCGGGGGACCAGGAGTACCCCGTCTATCACCAGCCCCAGATCCGGCAGGTGATCGCCAACGCGGTGGGCTGGGTGGCGCAGCCGAAGCAGTTCCGGGAAGCGCCGGGAGTGAGCAACGCGCCGCGGGACTGGTACCTGTAACTGAGCACTGACGACCATGTCCTGGCGGGCCGGAGCGCAGCGATGTGACCCGGCCCGCCGACTTTTATTCTTTCGACATAAGCCCGCCGTGATAGCAATGAAGTGATGAAACCGCTTGCCTTTTTCTTGCCGCCAGCCCGGGCCGCACTGTGAGGGCCCGCCTGGGCTCCAGGGTCCCCGGCAGCTGGGTTCTCCTCGCCTGCATAGGACTCATCGCCCTTAACATGCGGGGACCGTTCGTGGCGGTCGCACCCGTGGTGGGTCCGATGCAGCAGGATCTCGGCTTTTCGCCCGTGGAACTGGGTCTGCTCACCGGAATCCCGGTGCTGTGCTTTTCGCTCGCTGCGCCCCTGGCGTCGCTGGCGGCGCGCAGGCTGGGCGCAGAGGTGGCCATCACGCTGACCCTTCTTGGAGTCCTGGCAGGGGTCATCGTCCGGTCCGCCGGCGGCGGCGTGCTGGTGATGCTCGGGACGGTGATCCTGGGCGTGGCCATCACGGTGGGCAATATCGCGGTGCCGCTGATCATCCGGCGTGACTTTTCCTCCCGCCGGCAGGGCACCGCAATGGGCATCTATACCGCGGCCCTCAACATCGGGTCCTTCCTCACCTCGGTGGTCACGGCGCCCCTCGCCGAACTGTGGGGCTGGCGCCCGGCACTGGCCGCCAGCGCGTTGTTCGCTGTCGCCGCAATAGCTTTCTGGGTGCCCGCCGCCGGCCGCGGGTCATTGGTACCCGCCGCCGACGACGGCTCCGGTGGGCCGCCAGCCAGCGGCCGCCCCCCTTCACGCTGGATTACCGTGGGCCTGACCGTCGGTTTCGCCGGCCAGGCCATCTCCTACTACGGCGTCACGGCCTGGCTGCCCACGTTGCTCGCTGACGAACTGGGGATGGCGCCGGCTGCCGCCGGCGCGGGGTCGTCGCTCTTCCAGATTCTTGCGATCGCGGGCGGCCTTGGGGTTCCGATGGTGGCGCGCTTTGCCAGCACGACGGCGGTTGCCCTCACCCTGGGTGCCATGTGGCTGAGCGTGCCGTTGGGACTGCTGGCGGCGCCCCAGCTGTGGTGGCTATGGTCTTCCCTCGGCGGCGCGGCCCAGGGCGGCGGCATCACGGTCATCTTCATCGCCATCATCAAGCTGGCCCGCGACCAGGTCTCGGCCGGCCGGATGTCAGCGGTCGTCCAGGGTGTGGGCTACTGCTTCGCCGCGGCGGCCCCGACTGTCGTGGGCTACGTCCACAGCATCTCCGGCACGTGGTCCCTCCCGCTGCTGCTGATCCTGGGTTCGGTGCTGGCGTTCATCCTGGGAACAACGCTGTCAGTGCGCAAGGTGCCGAAACAGCGCTAGGCACCACCCGCCGTCGCGCCCCTGCCCCGCTCTAAAACCCCTCAGCGCGAACGAACACCTAAGCCCTCCACGCAAAAGCGCGAACGAACACTTAACCCCCCGTGGAAATGGGGCCTCAAGTGTTCGTTCGCGCTGGAAGGTGGTTCCGTTGCCGGGCTGCCTCCCCGGATTTCGGGGGTGCTGTTGCGGAGGCGTGGCAGCCCGGCGGACGGAGATCTCTAGGCGGCTACGAGTTCGTCCTCGATCGCTTCGGCCGTGGCGTCCACGCCCTGGCGGGCCTCATGCAGGTACCGGGCGTACGCCGGAACGGTGAGGAAGCTGGGGAACTTGTCGCTGAGCGTGACTTCCTCAAAGATGTCGCGGGCGTCAGCAAAGCGGTCTCCGTCGAAGCGTTCCAGTGCGGCGAACTCCTCGTCCAGCATGTCCTCAACCCACTGCTTCGTGATGATCTCGCCGTGGTCAGTGATGGCGCGGGAGTAGATCCACTGCCACAGCTGCGAGCGGGAGATTTCCGCGGTGGCGGCGTCCTCCATCAGGTTGTGGATGGCCACGGCGCCGTTGCCGCGCAGCCAGGATTCGATGTAGCGGATCCCGACTTCGATGTTGTTCCGGATGCCCTGCTCCGTGATCGTGCCCTGGGTCGCGGCCACGTTGATCAGGGCGCGGTCGTCGGGGATGACGTCCTCGCGCAGGCGGTCCAGCTGGTTGGGGCGGTCGCCGAGGACGCCGTCGAACACCTCGCGGCACACCGGAACCAGGTCCGGGTGTGCCACCCAGGATCCGTCGAAGCCGTCGGCGGCCTCGCGAGTCTTGTCCGCGCGGACCTTTTCGAAGGCGTTGGCGTTGGCGGCCTCGTCCTTGCGGTTGGGAACGGCTGCGGCCATTCCGCCGATCGCCATGGCGCCGCGCTTGTGGCAGGCGCGCACCAGCTGTTCGGTGTAGGCCCGCATGAACGGTGCGGTCATGGTCACCTGGCCACGATCCGGCAGGACGAAGCGGGGGCCACGTGTGCGGAAGTTCTTGATGAGCGAGAAGATGTAGTCCCAGCGGCCGGCGTTCAGGCCCGAGGCGTGGTCCCGCAGTTCGTAGAGGATCTCCTCCATCTCAAAGGATGCCGTGATGGTTTCGATCAGCACCGTGGCGCGGATGGTGCCCTGCGGAATACCGAGCAGGTCCTGGGCCAGGATGAAGATGTCGTTCCACAGCCGGGCTTCGAGGTGGTTCTCGATCTTGGGCAGGTAGAAGTAGGGACCCTTGCCCTGGGCCAGGAGGCGGCGGGCGTTGTGGAAGAAGTACAGGCCGAAGTCCACGATGCCGCCGGCAATTGGCGTGCCGTTGATGAGCATGTGCTTCTCGGGCAGGTGCCAGCCGCGGGGACGCACCACGATGGTGGGCAGATCCTCGGCGGCGCGGAGCTTGTATTCCTTGCCTTCCGGTGATGTGAAGTCGATGCGGCGTTCCAGGGCATCCGTGAGGTTCAGCTGCCCCTGGATGACGTTGCGCCACGACGGCGTGGAGGAATCTTCCATGTCCGCGAGCCAGACCTTGGCGCCCGAGTTCAGCGCGTTGATGGTCATTTTCTTGTCCACCGGGCCGGTGATTTCGACGCGGCGGTCCTCCAGGCCCGGCGCCGGGGGAGCAACCCGCCAGTGGGGATCGTTGCGGATGGACTCGGTCTCGCGGAGGAAGCGCGGATCCTGGCCCCCTGCGATGTCCTCCCGCCGTGCCTTGCGGGCCCGCAGCAGCTCCTCACGCCGCCCGGTGGTCGCCTTGTGAAGCTTGGCGACGAACGCCAAAGCATCCGGAGTAAGAACCTCGCCCTGCCGGCAAATCGGCTGCGCGGTCAACGTAATCCCGTTGATAGTGAAGTTGTCAGTGAAGCTGTTCATCTCAATTGCTCCTAAATAGGAAGAACGACGGCGACACGCACTCAGGTGCGGTCCTCACCAGGCCGAAGGTGTCGGTGTTGCGGCAGCCTGCGTAAAAGGGGCCCTGTGCCCGGGTCCGTCCTCGCTCAGCGAGGTCGGACCCGGGCATGGGGAATAGCAGGCAGAGCAATGCCGGACCGAAGGCCGCAGGCAAGTCCCGCCGTCGAACGAGTGCTAGTGGAACTGGCCTTCTTCGGTGGATCCCACCAAGGCCAGGGTGGATGCGTTCGGGTTGAGCGCAGTTGCGATGTCGTCGAAGTAGCCGGTGCCGACTTCGCGCTGGTGCTTGGTCGCGGTGTAGCCGCGGGTCTCGGAGGCGAATTCCTTCTCCTGCAGCTCGACGTAGGCGCTCATGCCTTCACGAGCGTAGCCGTGGGCGAGGTCGAACATCGAGTAGTTCAGGGCGTGGAAGCCGGCCAGGGTGATGAACTGGAACGTGAAGCCCATGGCGCCGAGTTCACGCTGGAACTTGGCGATGGTGGCGTCGTCCAGGTGCTTGCGCCAGTTGAACGACGGCGAGCAGTTGTAGGAAAGCATCTGGTCCGGGAACTCGGCCTTGACGGCCTCGGCGAACTTGCGCGCCAGTTCCAGGTCCGGGGTGCCCGTTTCCATCCAGATGAGGTCAGAGTACGGGGCGTAGGCCTTGGCGCGGGCGATGCAGGGTTCGATGCCGTTGCGGACCTTGTAGAAGCCTTCCGGGGTGCGGACTGGCTGTCCCCCTTCGCGGAGGATGAACTCCTGGTCGCGCTCGTCGACGTCCGAGGTGATCAGGGTTGCTGCCTCGGCGTCGGTGCGGGCGATGACGACGGACGGGGTGCCGGCGACGTCGGCGGCCAGGCGGGCCGCGTTCAGCGTGCGGACGTGCTGCTGGGTGGGGATGAGCACCTTTCCGCCGAGGTGGCCGCACTTCTTCTCCGACGCGAGCTGGTCCTCCCAGTGAACGCCCGAGGCGCCGGCCTGGATCATGGACTTCATGAGTTCGTAGGCGTTGAGCGGGCCGCCAAAGCCGGCCTCGGCGTCGGCGACGATCGGCACCATCCAGTCCTCGACCGTCTGGATGCCCTCGGAGAACTCGATCTGGTCGGCCCGGAGCAGGGCGTTGTTGATGCGGCGCACAACCGTGGGGACCGAGTTGGCCGGGTAGAGCGACTGGTCCGGGTAGGTGTGGCCGGAGTTGTTGGCGTCGGCGGCCACCTGCCAGCCGGAGAGGTAGATGGCGCGGAGGCCGGCCTTGACCTGCTGCACCGCCTGGTTGCCGGTCAGGGCGCCCAGAGCGTTGGTGTACCTGCCTTCCTTGTGCTCCTCGGTCAGCTGCTTCCACAGCTTTTCGGAGCCGCGGCGGGCCAGCGTGTGCTCTTCAGAGACGCGGCCGCGGAGGCGGACGACGTCGGAAGCCTTGTAGTCACGGGTCACACCTTCCCAGCGGGGGTTGGCGGCCCACTCGAGCTCCAGTGCGGCGGCCTGCTCTTCGGGCGTCTGCTGGGTGGGCTCAAATGCTGCAGTCATCTTTGTCTCCTAGTTTGTGCTCCGGAAGCCGGCCCGTCCTGCGTCTTTGCAGTCGGGGCCGGCTGGCTCGGTGCGGTGTTTCTTTCCGTGTTCCCCACTTTTCTGCACTTTCGAAGGGGTTACTAGAGGAAAACCATGGAAAGAAATGCACTTCTTCGCGTAAGCTCAAGAAATGCACACAACCAGCTGGAGCCGCCAAGCCGAATCGCCGCCGTCCCCCGCCGCGCCGGACGTCGACGTCATCAGCCTGGGCCGCCGCGTCCGGCACTTGCGCAAAGCGGCAGGGAAGACCCTCGATGACCTCAGTGCCGCCGTCGGGACGGCCCCCAGCCAGCTGAGCCTGATCGAAAACGGCAAGCGGGAACCCAAACTGGGCCTGCTGCAGCAGCTTGCGGCGGCGCTGGGCGTCACCATCGACCAGCTGCTGGGGGCAGAGCCGCCCAACCGCCGGGCGGCGCTGGAGATCGAGCTGGAACGCTACCAGCGCAGCCCGATCTACGAGTCCCTGAACCTGCCCAAAATCCGCATCAGTTCGCGCCTTCCCATGGATGTGCTGGAGTCCATGGTGGGACTCCAGCACGAGCTGGAGCGCAAGCTGAATGAGCAGATTGCGACGCCCGAAGAAGCCCGCCGCGCCAACGGTGAACTGCGGGCCATGATGCGCGAGCGGAACAACTATTTCCCCGAGTACGAGGCCGAGGCCCAAAAGGTCCTGGCGTCCGTGGGGCACACCAGCGGCCCGCTTTCGCATCACGTGATCGCCGACATCGCCGGGCACCTCGGCTTCTCCCTGCACCACGTTGGCGACCTGCCGCATTCCACGCGTTCAGTGACGGATCTTAAGAACCACCGAATTTATCTGACGCAGAATGAGCGCTCGGACCACGATCCCCGCTCCGTGCTCCTGCAGGCGTTGGGCCACTACGTCCTGGGCCACCAGACCCCCACCAACTACGGGGATTTCCTGATGCAGCGGGTGGCCACCAACTATTTCGCGGCGGCCCTGCTCCTTCCCGAGCAGGCCACCGTGGAATTCCTGCAGAAGGCGAAGCTAGCCAAGGAAATAGCTGTGGAGGACATCCGGGACGCTTTCGCGGTGTCCTATGAAACAGCCGCCCACCGGTTCACCAATCTGGCCACCCAGCACTTGGACATCCGCACGCACTTCCAGAAGACGCACAAGAGCGGAATCATCTACAAGGCGTACGAGAACGACGGCGTGACGTTCCCGCACGACCATACCGGCGCCATTGAGGGCCAGTTCTCGTGCAGGAACTGGACCAGCAGGGTGGTCTTCGATGTGGCCGACAAGTTCAGTGCCTACAACCAGTACACTGACACCCCGGCCGGGACCTACTGGTGCACAGCCCGGACGGAACGCTCAGCCAATGGTGAATTTTCCCTCTCCGTGGGCGTGCCGTACGCGCACGTGAAATGGTTCCGCGGGCGTGACACCACCGAGCGATCCAAGTCCACATGCCCGGACGAGAACTGCTGCAAGCGTCCGCCGGCCGCGTTGGCGTCGGAATGGGCGGGCAACGCCTGGCCGTCCGCCCGGGCACACTCGCACCTGCTGGCGGCCATGCCCCCGGGTGCTTTCCCGGGCGTGGACGAGACCGAGGTGTACTCGTTTCTGCAGGCGCACTCCGGGAGCTAGCGCGCGCACGGTCCTGGGCGCTGCCCCGCCCGGCCCCTGTGACGCTCTCTCACGTCCTACGGGTTGTCGGCGGACGCTCTCTCACTTCCTGCGGGTTGTCGGCGGACGCTCTCTCACTTCCTGCGGGGCGCCCCAAGCTGGGCGGACTATATTGGGCCCTGTCAGCTCATCAACCTGATCGCGGAAGTGTGCACTCATGGCCAAGGAACTCGCCACCCAGCTCATCGAACAACTTCAGGCTGCCGGAGTGCAGCGAATTTACGGGATCGTGGGGGACAGTCTCAACCCGATTGTCGATGCCGTGCGGAAGACCGGCGGCGCGACCAATGGCGGAATCGACTGGATCCATGTCCGGCATGAAGAGGCCGCCGCGTTCGCCGCCGCTGCGGAAGCCCAACTGACCGGCCGGCTTGCAGTCTGCGCCGGCTCCTGCGGTCCCGGCAATCTTCACTTGATCAACGGGCTGTACGACGCGAACCGCTCCGGAGCGCCCGTTCTGGCCATCGCTTCGCATATCCCGAGCAAACAGATCGGCAGCGGCTTCTTCCAGGAAACCCATCCCGACCGGATTTTCAACGAATGCTCCGTGTACTCGGAACTGGTGAGCACAGCGGAACAGGCGCCCCGGGTGATGCACAGCGCGATCCAGCACGCTGTCGCGTTAGGGGGCGTCGCCGTCGTGACCCTTCCCGGCGATATCGCCGGGCTCGAAGCGACGGGCGAAACTCCGCTGCCCGCTGTTTTCCGGCCCGCCACCCTCACCCCGGCCCCGCAAAGCGTCCGGGAGCTCGCCGATGCCATCAACGCGGCGGACAAGGTTGCCATCTTTGCGGGCGCAGGAACGCAGGGCGCCCACGACGAAGTCGTCGCCCTCGCGGAGTTAGTGGGCGCCCCGATAGGCCACTCGCTGCGGGGCAAGGACTTCATGCAGTACGACAACCCGTACGACATCGGGATGACCGGGCTGCTGGGCTATGGCGCCGCGGCCGAGGGAATTGAGGACGCGGACCTGCTGATCCTGCTCGGCACAGATTTTCCCTATGACCAGTTCCTTCCAGGTACCCGCACCGCCCAAGTGGACCGCGCTGCCCACAAGCTTGGCCGGCGGACCGACGTCGACGTCGCCGTCCATGGCGACGTGCTGCCCACGCTCACCGCACTGACGCCCTTGATCACCCGGAAGAAGAGCCGCCGCTTCCTCAACCAGATGCTCAAGAAGCATGACCGGCTCATGAACAAGGCAGTGGGGGCCTACACCCGCAAGGTGGAAAAGAAGCAGCCGATCCACCCGGAGTACGCGGCTTCCCTCCTGGACCAGGTGGCGGCGGAGGACGCCATTTTCACCGCGGACACCGGGATGTGCAACGTCTGGACCGCCCGCTACATCAATCCGCTGGGCACGCGCCGGTTGATCGGCTCGTACCTGCACGGCTCGATGGCCAACGCCCTCCCGCACGCGATTGGCGCCCAACTTGCCTACCCCGGACGGCAGGTCATCTCGGTCTCGGGCGACGGCGGCCTGTCCATGCTGCTTGGAGAGCTCATCACCGTTGCAGCGCATCGTTTACCGGTGAACGTGGTGGTCTTTAACAACTCCACCCTAGGCATGGTCAAACTTGAAATGCTCGTGGACGGGCTGCCCGATTTCGGCGTGGACGTGCCCGACGCTGACTACGCCGCCGTCGCCCGGGCGCTCGGCTTCCACTCCGTCCGCGTCACCGATCCGGCGCGGATCGAGGACGCCTACCGCGAAGCCTTCGCGCATCCGGGACCGTCGCTGGTTGAACTCATCACGGATCCCAAGGCGCTGTCCATTCCGCCGAAGATCACCGGTTCGCAGGTCCTTGGCTTCGCGACCGCCATGTCGAAAGTCGTCCTCAACCGCGGCGCCGGCGAGGCCGTGAGCATGGCGCGGAGCAACCTGCGCAACATCCCGCGGCGTTAGGTTCAGCAGCGGACGACGACGGTGCTGCCGCCGTCGTTCGCCTTCGACGGCGGCTGCCGCGCGGCGGTGGTCACCGCCCGCGGCGCTCGGCCGCCAGCAGCGCCGCCGTCTTTTCGATGAGTCCGTACGGTATGGGCTTGCCCAAGGGGAATTTCAGCGTTCCCTTGGCGGACCGGTACGGGGTGATTTCAGCTTCGAAGTCAGCGTCTCCGGCCGGCACTGGATACACGGAAATATGGTGTGCCCACCCCGCGAAATACACCACATACTTCCCGTCCAGGGTGATGGTCGGGATGCCGTAGCTGATCTCTTCGCCGGAACCCGGCACGGCAGCGGAACACCGGCGCCGGATCTCCTGGAGGGTGCCCTGCACCTCGACGGGGAACGACGCAATGTATTCGTCAACGCTGTTGAAATGGTTTGCCATGCATCGTTCCTCCATCCCTCCAGGTCCCGACGGAACCGCCTCTACTCCGCTTCCGGCATGTCTCGAGGATACGCCGCGGCGGGATCTGAGAGAGCGTTGGCGAAATCGTTGCGAAAAGTGAGAGAGCGTCGGAGCAGGCGAGACCAAACCGACGGCGAACCGTGACCCGGCAGGCATCGAACTGGCGGGGTCAGGCTGGTTGACTGAAGGGAGATGGGCGGGATCCCGTCAAATGCAGGTAAAAGGGGGAGCAATGAAGACATTCCGCATGGCAAGCATCGCGGCTGCAGGGGCGCTTGTGGCGCTGACAGGGTGTGCGGCTTCGTCTCCAGAGCTCCTGAAGGCCGACGGCGTGGAGCGGGTTTCGGTTGACCGCGCCGCTTATCCCGCTGAGCTTCGCTCCTTCCGGGCTTCCGCTTTCGGGCTCGGCGAGGCCCTGATGGCTGACGGCGGCGACGGTGCCAACGGGAACGTGGTGTCCTCGCCCGCGAGCCTCCTGGTTGCCCTCGCGATGCTTCGCGCTGGCGCTTCCGGCGAGACGGCGGCCGAGATGGACAGCGTCCTACAGCTCCCCGCGGCGAACCGCGATGAGGCCATGAACGCGGTTCTCGCTGCGCTTGGGAAGTTCGACGGCGACCCCGGGGCCGTGGACGAGGACAACCCGCCGCGGAAACCCGTCATGCACAGCGCCAACGGATTGTTCGTGGATAAGGACGTGCCCACCGGGGAGTCCTTCCTGGACACTCTTGCCCGGCACTACGGAACCGGTGTGTATCCCGTGGACTTCAGCGATGAGGGTGCAACGAAGCCCGCCATTGATTCCTGGGTGAACAGGAACACGGGCGGCCGGATCAAGGAAGCCCCCGCCGAATACGATCGCCGGAACACGTTCAGTCTGCTCAATTCCCTGTACTTCGCGTCCGCGTGGAGCGTGCCGTTTGACCCGGGCGAGACCTCGGACCTGCCCTTCAGAACGGCATCCGGCGAGGAAATCGAGGCGCCCGCCATGCACAGCATGCTTCAGATGAAGTACGCGGAAGGGCCAGGCTGGCGCGGGGTGGACCTTCCCTACGCCGATGGTTTCGTCATGCGCCTCGTTTTGCCGGATGCTGCAGCCAACGCCGGGACCGGTTCCCGCCCCGCCTCCGCTGCCGTCACCGCTACACAGCTCACGGAAATCGCGGACGCCTTCGATGCCGCGCCGCTAGAGACAGTGCAGATCCAGCTGCCCCGTTGGGACCACAAGTGCAGCTTTGACCTCCGCAAAGTCCTCGAAACCGTGGGCCTGCACAAGACCCTCAGCACCACCGAAGACTTCAACAACATCCAGCCCAAGATGATGCTCACCCAGGCCGCACAAGCTGCCAACATCACGGTCGCCGAAAAGGGCACCATCGCAGCGGCGGTCACCCAGATCAACGGGATGGTTACCAGTGCTCCGCCGCAGCCGGAGCGGTCCATTGCCTTCGACCGGCCGTTCCATTATCAGATCGTGCACGTTGAAACCGGCCTGCCGCTGTTCATGGGAACCGTGGCCGATCCGCGCTCCTAACCCGACGCTCTCTCAGATCCTGCAGCGAAAACGCAGACGCTCTCTCAGCAGGTGGGAGAGCGTCCGGGTTTTTGGCGCGAAAGGTGAGAGAGGGTCCTGGTTTTGGCGCGAAAGGTGAGAGAGGGTCCTGGCTGAAGGGCCGCTGGGGTTACCGCGGACCGCCCTGCCAGAGCGCATCGAACGGGGCGCCTGAGGCCACACGGTTGCGGATACCTGCAGTGACAAACGACTTGGCAGTCCGTGCTGCCTCGAGGGGAGTCGCACCCTTCGCGAGCTCGGCAGTCACGGCGGCGGCCAGCGGACAGCCGGCGCCGGAGACAGCCACCTCGCCGACTTTCGGCGCGGACAGGACTTCAAGCGTTTCGCCGTCATAAAAGACGTCGACGGCGTCCGGACCCGAAAGCCGGACTCCGCCCTTGGCCAACACGGCTGCCCCGCTGAGCTCGTGGATGCGGACGGCCGCCTCTTTGAGGGTTTCGACGTCGGTGATCTTAACCCCGGAAAGCGATTCCGCCTCGAATTGGTTGGGCGTGACGAACGTGGCCAGCGGCAGAATCTGGGACTTCAGCGCCTGGTCGGTGTCCAGGGCGTGCCCCGGCTCCTGGCCTTTGCAGATCAGCACCGGATCCAGCACCACATTGCTGAACCCGGAGCGGACCAGCGCGGAAGCAACGGTGCCGATGGTGGCCGGGCTGCCCAGCATGCCGATCTTCACGGTGTCCAACACGGACGGTGCGCCGGAAGCGGCACCGTAGGCCGCCGTCGTCGCCTCCAACTGGTGCGCGATGACCTCCTGGTCCACGGGGACGAAGCGGTGGTTCCAGCTGTTCCCGGGATCAAAAGAGACGATGCAGGTTAGGTTGGCTATGCCGAAGACGCCCAGTTCCTGGAACGTCTTCAGATCAGCCTGTGCGCCGGCGCCGCCGGTGGCCTCGGAGCCTGCGATGGTCAGGACGACGGCGGGAGCGGTCCGGTCAGGGGTCTCAGCAACTTCAGCAAGGGTCATGACCCCATCCTGCCACCGGCCACAAAGTGCCTGCATTGTGCGCATGACCAAAAATAAAGGCCCGAGACCAATATGACCAAAAGCCGAGTGGTGCCGGTCACGGGTCATAGGGTGGCGGACGGCGTTGCTTTCTTGCCGCGCTGAATCCAGGAAGGTTCATTGATGAGCACCCAACTGACCGAGACAGCACAGACCCGAAGAGCGGTCGGCAACATCCTCAAAGGCTCCGCCGGCAACCTCGTGGAGTGGTACGACCTCTACGTTTACACAGTCTTCGCGGCGTATTTCCAGTCGCACTTCTTCAGTTCCAAGGACGAGCTGCAGGCCGGGCTCGAGGCCATGGCCGTCTTCTCGACGTCCTTCCTGATGCGCCCCATCGGCAGCTGGTTCTTCGGCCGGTACGCGGACCGCAAGGGGCGCAAGGCCGCGCTGACGCTCAGCGTGACCATGATGTCGGCCGGCTCGTTCGCCATCGCGGTCCTGCCCACCACGCAGCAGATCGGTGTTTGGGCGCTGGTCCTGCTGATCTTCGTCCGCCTGGTCCAGGGCTTCTCCGTGGGCGGCGAATACGGCACGAGCGCCACCTACATGTCCGAGGCCGCCACGTCCAAGCGCCGCGGCTTCTTCTCCAGCTTCCAGTACGTCACGCTCATCGGCGGCCAGATGCTTGCCCTGTTGGTCCTCGTCATCCTGCAGAACGCCACGGACAAGGGCACCCTGACCGAGTGGGGCTGGCGGATCCCGTTCGCAATCGGCGGCGTTGCCGCTCTGGTGGTGCTGTGGCTCCGGCGCTCCATGGAGGAAACGCTGTCCGAGGATCAGGTGCTCGCTGCCAAGGCCCCGGCGGTTGCCGGCGAGGCCCGGCCCGGCAGCATGAAGCTGCTGTTCACCCGGCACTGGAAGCCGCTGCTGATCTGCATCGGCGTCACGCTCGGCGGCACCGTGGCGTTCTACACCTACACCAACTTCATCCTGAAGTTCATGAACGATACGTCCGGCATCGCCAAGACGGACACCTCGGTCATCAACTTCT
Source organism: Arthrobacter sp. 05T444 (assembly GCF_056395905.1). Lineage (NCBI taxonomy): Bacteria > Bacillati > Actinomycetota > Actinomycetes > Micrococcales > Micrococcaceae > Arthrobacter > Arthrobacter sp. 05T444. Next base: position 120,163 of record NZ_JBFTKK010000007.1, on the reverse strand, counting down.
GGGCGCTGCTGATCTTCATGCTCCTTCAGCCGGTCTACGGGATCATCTCCGACAAGGTGGGCCGCAAGCCGCTGCTCCTCTGGTTCGGCATCACCGGCGTCCTGTTCACCTGGCCGCTGCTGTCCGCGCTGTCCAACACAAAGGACCCGTTCACCGCCTTCCTGCTGATGATGGGCGGGCTGCTGATCGTCGGCGGCTACACGTCCATCAACGCCCTCGTGAAGGCCGAGCTCTTCCCGGCCTCCATCCGCGCGCTCGGCGTCGGACTCGGCTACGCGATCGCCAACTCACTCTTCGGCGGCACCGTGCCCCTGATTGGCGCGGCGCTGCAGAAGTCCGACCAGGTTGACCTCTTCTTCACCTACGTCACGGTGGCGATCGGCATCTCACTTCTGGTCTACATCTTGGCTCTGAAGAACAGGAAGATCACGCACCTGGACCGCGAACAGGGCAACGCCTGGCCGTCGGCCCCGGCGGAACGCAAGGATGACGACGACGATCGCGTCAACGCCTAGCTTCCCGGAATAGTACGACGGCGGGCGGCTGGCTCAGCGGTGACCTTCGGGTTCCAGGGGCCCGGCGGCCCGCCGTCGTCGTAACCCCATGCTTCAGACGGGCTTTGCCCGATACTCGGGTGCGACAATTGGAGGCGGCCCGGCGCTGATGCCCGGGCTTCCAGTGCTAATACAGCCGGCCGACCTGCGTTGTCCTTTCAGAAGGACCGGGGCGGCCGAGCGAACCACTACGAATGGAACACCCATGACCTCCGCCAAGACCCTCCCGGCCGCAGCACCGCCGAGGTTTGCCTCGATCGGCTCGCCCTACTTCGGCATCATGATGGCCTTGATGGCCGTGGTGCTCATCCTGTCCAACATCGGGGCATCAAAGGGAGTGGCCCTGGGGCCAATCGTCACGGACGGCGGCTTCTTCCTGTTTCCGCTGGCCTACATCCTGGGCGACGTCATCAGCGAAGTGTACGGCTTCAAGGTGGCGCGCAAGGCCATTGTCACCACCTTCGCGTTGTCCGTTTTTGCCTCCCTCTGCTACTGGATCATCATCGCGCTGCCCGGCTTTGACGACGAGTTCGGCGCATCCAAGCAGGCCGCGCTCGAGGGCGCGCTGGGTCCCGTTCCGCAGATCGTGCTGGCCTCGCTGCTGGCATTCTTTGCAGGCCAGACCATCAATTCCTGGATCCTAGTAAAGATGAAGGCCCGCACGGGAGAGAAGTCGCTCTGGGCACGCATCATGGGCAGTTCGGTAGCCGGGGAGTTCGTTGACACGCTCATCTTCTGCAGCATTGCGGCATCCGTCATCGGCATCACGGACTTCGGCACGTTTGTGAACTATGTGCTGGTGGGCTTCCTGTACAAGACCCTCGTGGAGTTCCTCTTCGTCCCGGTGACGGCCCTCGTGATCGGCTGGATCAAGAAGCGCGAGCCGAGCTACGGCGCGGTGCGCCAGGCAGCTTAGCCGACCGGCCGCCGTCGTACTGCTGCACCGAGGTAGCCGGTAAAGTGCGAGTTCGCCGCAAGCTCCCTGTGTGTCACACAACAGCCTGACACACAGGGAGCCTGCGGCGAACTGGCAGGCTTCCGGCGACCCCGCCCGTTTCCGGCGACTTCGACGGCGGCGCGCCCGCCGGCGCAGGCGGCCGAGAGGCGCAGGAGACCTAGGAGTAGTACCGACCCAGCGTCTCGGCCTTGAACCCGAAGAAGTCGCCGGATTCGATGGCCAGCCGGGCGTCGTCCACCATCTTCACCACGAAGCGCTCGTTGTGGATGGAGATGAGCGTGGCGGAGAGCATCTCCTTGGCCTTGAACAGATGGTGGATGTACGCCCGTGAGTAGTTCAGGCAGGCGTAGCAGTCGCAGCCGTCCTGCAGCGGGCCGAAGTCGCGCTTGTACTTGGCGCCGGAGAGGTTGAACCGCCCGTCCGGGGTGTAGAACGCGGAATTCCGTGCGACGCGGGTGGGGGAGACGCAGTCGAAGGTGTCCGCGCCGTTTTCGATGGCCGTGAAGATGTCGTCCGGCTCGGAAATGCCGAGCAGGTGCCGGGGCCTGTTCTCCGGAAGCTCCTCGTTGCACCAGCGCACAATCGTGCCGAGGTTCTCCTTCTCCAGGGCACCGCCGATCCCGTAGCCGTCAAACGGCATGGCACCCAGGTCCCGGCAGGCTTTCCGGCGGAGGTCCTCGTACTGCGCGCCCTGGATCACGCCGAACAGGGCCTGGTACGGCTTCCCCGCGCGCTCCGACGTCAGCCGGAAGTGCTCATCGAGGCAGCGGAGGGCCCACAACCGCGTGCGCTCCAGTGATTCCTCCTGATAGCCGCGCGAGTTCTGCAGCGTGGTGAGCTCGTCGAAGGCGAACATGATGTCCGCACCTATCTGGTGCTGGACCTGCATGGAGATCTCGGGGGAGAACCGGTGCCGGTCCCCGTTGAGGTGGCTCTTGAACCACACGCCGTCGTTGTCCACGTGGGCCAGGCGCTCCTTGCCGGCGGCCACGGCATCGTCGGACACAGTCTGGTCCATGGGGGGCGCAGTCTTCATGTCGATGACCTTCTTGAACCCCGAGCCCAGGCTCATCACCTGGAAGCCGCCGGAATCGGTGAAGGTGGGGCCCGGCCAGTTCATGAAGGCGCCCAGGCCGCCGGCCTCGTCCAGGATCTCCGGCCCCGGCTGCAGGTACAAGTGGTAGGCGTTGGCCAGCAGGGCCTGGGCGCCGAGCTCCGCCATGGACTCCGGCAGGACGGACTTCACGGTGGCCTTGGTGCCGACGGCGATGAAGGCCGGCGTCTGGATCTCTCCGTGCGGGGTGGTGATGGTGCCGGTCCGGCCCAGGAACCCGCCCCCGTTGGCGGCCACCTGTTCGGCGGACGGGCTGCAGGTCTCAGCGAGGCGCTTTCCCACGCGGAACGAGAACTCCGACTGGCGGGCTGGCGGCACTGGTTCAGGATTGGCTGGCACGGTTCCAGTGTGCCAGCTTGCCCCGGCTAAACCTCAGTGGATGGGCTCTGATGTGGGGTAGTTCTCAGCCCGCCAGTCGTCCCACAGGCTGCGGATGGTTTCGAGGCTGTGGGCCCCCAGACCGTAGGTCGAGAGGATCACGAGGGAGCCGCCGTCGGGCCTGACTTCCGGAATCACGGGCTGGTCGGCCACAATCAGGAGGCCATCGCCGTGTTCGGCGTAGCTGTGCACGGTCAGGCCCACCTGGTGGTTGGTTTTGTACCAGACCCGGCCAGAGACTTCCTCGCCCGTGCCCAGGGTCAGCGAATAGTTCTCCCCGGCGGCCGGGATTTCCTTCAGCCCCAGTTTTTCGATCGCCGAGCCCCCGGTGCCCGGAACGGAAAAGAAGCAGGTCCGGCGGGTGCCGTGGGGATGCCGCTCCAAGGCAAACCGCAGCTGCTGGAGGAACGTCAGCCAGCCCTGGGTGATGTCTTCGTCCCAGGCCGCCCACTCGGAGTTGTGGTCCAATGCCGCGCGCGTGACACTGACCTCGGTTCCCGTAGGCACCGGTTTGAGACTGAAGACGTCACCGCCGTCGACGGTCAGCGAAGTGTGGTCCGAGCCCTCAACCACGGTGCTGTTGAAGTAGATCTCATTGATTTCCGCGCTGAGGTCCTCGGCCTCCCAGCCATGCCACTGGGCTACTTTGGCCGGTTCACGCAGCATCGTCCAAACCTGCGGGGCATCAGAATTGATCACAACGCTCAGATTGTTCGTCATGGCCTGAATTTACAACTTCGGTACAGCCCGGGGCTAGAGGAAACAGGGAATCATCCGAAGCCCGCGCCGGGCAGTCATGGGCCTACGCCCGGACTGACTCCAGCTCGTTCGCGATCCGCCGCTCCAGCTCACCGGCGCTGATGGTCTGCGACCCGCCGTGCGCGCGCAGGAACAGCAGTGACTCAAGGCGCAGCAGCCGCCATTCGCGCTCGGCCTCATGGTTGGAATTGTCCATGGAGCGGAAGATTTCTTTGTCGTACAGGTTCGGCTCGTTCAGTGACCGCTGGCGCACCCGGGCCTGCATCCTGGCCTTAAATGGGTCATTTTCCTGGTTGTCCGGCGCGCGGAGCAGCTTCTCGTACACGGCCGCGCGGTCTTTCTGGCCGGTCTGGCGGCAGATGTAGGTGGACAGTGAGAGCGACGCTTCCACCGACGACCAACGGCCGGGGTTGCCGTCGAAGGGCAGCACGTTCAGGAGGTCGGCAACGGCGAGTGCGCCGTCCGTGTCCTTGAGCATGATGAAAAGCTCGTGGGCGAGGTCGCTGAGGTCCTTGAGGCAGCTGCCGGACTTCGTGTTGATGCCCTTGACCAGCTTGTCCGCCAGCAGCAGCACTCCAACGGAATCCGGATGCGCCTCTGCCACGGCCTCCACCACCGATTCAGGCGTCCCGGCGGGTTCCGGGATAAGTGCCAGGTCTTCGGCGCTTGGCCCGATCACCGCCGGCGTCGTGACCGGCAGGGGAGGTACGACGACGGCGGGAGGCGCCGGCGACGGAGCCGCCCCGCCGTTGGGGTGCTCAACGACCTGAAGCGGGGTGACGACATCGGACTCCTGGGCGGCACCGGGCTGGACCTCGGCGTCCTGGACTCCAGTGTCCCCGCCGTCCTCGACGCCGCCGTCCTGGACCCCGCCGTCCTGGACGCCGCCGACCGCGGACCCTGCCGGTCCCCCGGAAGCGGATTCTGCGCCGGCGATCCGGACCGACGAGCCGGCGGCAATCCGCAGCATGCCGCCGCCGGTGAGGGTCGCGAGGACGATGGCCGGCGTGCCGAAGTCATCGTTTTCGATTTCCACTGAGTGGACTTCGGCTGACCGCTGGCCGTCCGGCAGGAGAAGGTGGTCGCCCGTCTGCAAAGACCCAGCCTGCTGTGCGCGGTAGGTCTGGGCAGCTGGTTGGTGGTTCATCGGAGTCCTTAAGTTCTCTTGCGGTCCGCCCAACAGTCTACAAAGGAGGGAGTGCGAAGTCGGGGAGGCGGGACCCTCCGGGCGCTGTCAGCCGCCGACGCCGGCGTACGCCAGGGCCTGCCGCACAAGCGCTCCGCGGCCGCCGCTGAACTCAAGCTGGACGCCGTCGCTGAGCACTTCCTGGGGAGTCATCCAGGTGAGCTCCAGGGCATCCTGGCGCGGCTCGCACTCGCCGGTGACGGGGATGACGTAGGCAAGCGAGACGGCGTGCTGCCGGTCGTCGGTGAAGCCCGTGTGTGACGGCGCGGGAAAATATTCGGCCACAGTGAACGGCACCGGGCTGATGGGCAGCTGCGGGAACGCGAGCGGGCCGAGGTCCTTCTCCATGTGGCGCAGAAGTGCGGCGCGGATGGTTTCGCGGTAGAGCACGCGGCCGGAAACAAGCGAACGGACCATGGTCCCGTCCGCGTCCGCCTGCAGGAGCGTCCCCACCTCGTTCACGAATCCGAGCGGATCGAGCCGCACCGGCACGGCCTCCACATAGACCATGGGGAGCCGTCCGCGGGCCTCAAAGAGGTCCTCGTCGGAGAGCCAGCCGGGATTGGGGTCGGGGGTGCGCACGTTCATGGTTAAGTTCTACCGCATCACCACCCGTCCGGCCGCCGACGCGTGGGATCTCAGCTCTCAGCGGAGGCGCTTACGCAGATCTAAACACCGAGATCTCGCCCTTGGCGGCCGCAGCCCTAAACCCCGGGCTACGAACCGCGGGGAGCCCGCTTCGAGATCCAGAGCGTGGGCGGCATATGCGCGGCGGCAGCGGCGTCGCCGGCCACGTCCGGGTTGGCAACATGCAGCGAACGCCCGAAGGCTTCCTCGGTCACGCTGACCTCGTGCCCCGCCGCGGTGAGCCGGACACGCAAAGCATCCAGATCGCCGTCATACTCAAATCCGAAGCCGGACCGCGCTGGGCCCGAACCGGGGCGCACCATCAGCACCCCGCCGTTCTTGGCGGTGAAATCGGCGGTTTCATCGTCATCCGGGACGGGACGGAACCGGGCACCGATGCCCCTGAGCGTGTCGGCCGCCGAGGCGGTGTCTTCGGTGAACCAGACTGCGACGACGGACAACCCCGTATCGGCGTCGGCACATTGTGCGAAGTGGGCGGCTTTGTCTGCCATGAAAGTGAAGCCGTCCTCGCCCGTGATCCTGCAGGAGTCGCCGACATCCGGCGGGACCAGCTCGGCCGGAGTGTTTCCAGTCTCCGCCCCCGCCAGATTGGTGCGCCGGGCGAACTCCTCAAGATCGCCCACCTCGACGCCGAACGACGTGGTGCCGTCGTTCCCGGCACCGGCCGGGGCGTGCTGGAGCGCAATCCGGCCGGAACCGGCGTCGAACTCCCGCCAGGAGTCGTCGTCCAGTGTCTTGATCAGGCCCAGGTCCGTGAGGAGCCGCTCCCACGGTTCCATCCGGGATGTGAAGTGAACGGGGCGGACACGCAACATGGGCTCTCCTCGGATTCGGACACGGTGCTGTCATGGCCATAATGCCACGACTTGAATAGTCCGGCACGGGGCAGAATAGGCGCATGGGCGTTGAACTCGAGGAACTGCTGGTCCCGGATGCCGCCGCGTGGCGCGAGTGGCTGGAATTGAACCATTCACACAGCCCCGGCGTGTGGCTCGTCCTGCACAAAAAGGGCGGCACCGTCACGGAACTGGACTACGACGCTGCCCTCGATGAGGCGCTGTGCTACGGCTGGATCGACGGCCAGGTCAGGAAGCGCGACGGCGGCAGCTACTTTCAGCGCATGACGCGCCGCGGCCCGAAGAGCCCCTGGTCCGAGCGGAACGTGGGCCATGTTGCCAGGCTGGAAAGGGACGGGAAAGTGACCGCCGCCGGCCGGGCCGCCGTCGACTCTGCCAAAGCGGACGGCCGCTGGGAAGCGGCGTATTCGGGGCAGGCGACGGCGGAAGTCCCGGACGATCTTGCTGCCGCCATTGCTGCCGTCCCCGACGCGCAGGCGACCTTCGACGTCCTCACCTCGGTGAACCGCTACGCCCTCATCTACCGCACCAATTCGGTCAAGCAGGCCTCCACCCGGGAACGGAAAATCGCGGGTTTCGTGGAGATGCTGGCCCGCGGCGAGACCCCGTACCCGCAAAAGAGGCGCCCGGCAGGGCAGACCGGGGCATGACCCGGTCCGGGAATGCAAAGGGCCCGCCGCGGTAAAATTGTTGCCACCCAACACGATCGGCGGACATGCAGAGGATTTCCCTACGGACGATGGGCCCCCGTGCCCTCTGGATCGCGGTGGCCGGCGTTTTGGTCCTCCTGCTGGCCGTCGCTGCCGCCGTCAACCTCGCCTCCGGCGCCCGGCAGGACGGGCAGAAAGGAACGGAGCCCGCACCCGCTCCCCCCGGCATCAGCCGGCCCGAGGGAGCCTCCCAGTTCCGCCCCGGCTACCACCTGACCCCCGCGAAGGAGTGGATGAACGATCCCCAGCGGCCGTTCCTGCTGGACGGGGTGTGGCACTACTACTACCTTTACAACGCCGACCATCCGGAGGGAAACGGCACCGAGTGGTATCACGTCACCAGCACCGACCTGGTGCACTGGAAGGACGAGGGCGTGGCCATCGAGAAGTTCAAGAACGGCCTGGGCGACGTCGAAACGGGCAGTGCCGTGGTGGACCACGACAATACGGCGGGCTTCGGCAAGGACGCCGTCATCGCCGTGCTGACCCAGCAGGACAAGGGCGTCCAGCGGCAGTCACTGTTCTACTCCACGGACAAGGGCTTTACTTTCAAGGCCTATGACCGCAACCCCGTCATGGACAACCCCGGGCAGCAGAACTGGCGGGACCCGAAAATCATCCGCGACGACGCCAACCGACAGTGGGTCATGGCCCTGGCCGAGGGCGAAAAAATCGGCTTCTACACCTCGAAGGACCTCAAGGACTGGCGGTACGCCTCAAGCTTCGAACGCAAGGGGCTGGGCGTGCTCGAGTGCCCGGATCTGTTCCAGCTGGATCTCGACGGTGATCCCGCCAAACGCACGTGGGTCCTGGCAGCCAGCGCCAACGGCTCCGAAGAGGGCCGGACCACCGGCGTGGCCTACTGGACCGGAAAGTGGGACGGGGCCGCGTTCACCGCGGCCGACGAAACACATCAATGGCTCGACGCCGGATCGGACTTCTACGCGGCCGTCACCTGGGATGATCCCCGCCTTCCGGCAGGCGAACGGATGGCCTCCCGCCACGCCATCGGCTGGATGAACAACTGGGACTACGCGCGCAAGCTGCCCACCACTGACTGGCAGGGCGGCGCCGATTCAATAGTGCGCGACATCCGCCTGAAGACGGTGCACGGCCGCCCCTCGCTGGTCTCGGCGCCCACCGCGTCCATGTCCGTCCTAGAAGGTACGCCGGCGACTGTGGGCGAACGGCAGGTCACGCCGAACGGCGCGGGCGAGCTGCCGGCTCCGAAGAGCGGCGCGTACCGGCTGGATGTGACCCTCGAACGGAGGCCGGACGACGACGGATCGGAAGCCCTCCTGAAGCTGACGAGCGGCTCCGCGGATTTCGCTACGGTCGGCTACAACTTCGAGGAGGGCAAGGCCTCGCTGTCCAGGGCTGCCGTGGTCCCCGGTGTGGAGGCGCTCGGACCGGTGTTCACGGACCGCAGGACTGCCGCCAGCCCGCCGCGCAACGGGACCGCTCCCGGCCGGGGAACGGTGGAGCTGACTCTTTTTGTGGACTATTCGTCAGTGGAAGTCTTCGTCAACGGCGGCGAGCAGACCCTGACCTCGCTGGTCTTCCCCCGGTCCGGCCAGCACACGCTCAGCACCACCACTTCCGGCGGAAGCGTGCTGCTGAAGTCGTTCAGGTACACGCCGCTGGCCGCGGCGCGCTAGGCTCAGGCGCGCTAGGTCAGGCACGCTGGCCAGGGGCCCCTCTGGGCAGGCCCAAGGGTTGGTGGGATTTCGGCAGGCCCAATCAGCGGCTGGACGTTCAGTCGCCGGCGCCGTCGAGCGGAAATGCCACCGCTTCGCCCACCACGCGCAGGCACAGCTCGGTGCCGGGCTGGGCGATGGACGCGTTCCAGTGCCGGATGGTGATCACTTCGCCGCCGCCGGGGTAGCGGTGGTCCGGCATGGCGCCGGCGAGCTTCGGCGGTACGGCCAGTTTGAGCCGCACGGTGGTCTCGGGGCCGAAATAGTCGGTGTCCACCACCACGCCCCGGATGGGGCCGTCCTCGGCGATGCGGATCTGCTCCGGCCGGAGCATGAGCTGTACCCGGCCCTGGGCCGGCGGGCGCCGGACAGGAATGCCGCCCAGCGAGCAGGTGGCCAGGGAGCCTTCCATCCAGGCATCGAGGATGACGGCGTCGCCCAGGAATTCGGCGGTGGCACGGTCCGCCGGGCGGGTGTAGACGACGAACGGGTTGCCGATCTGCGCCAGCTTGCCGCCGCGCATCACGGCCACCTGGTCGGCGAAGGACAGGGCCTCCGCCTGGTCGTGCGTCACCAGGATGGTGGTCACGCCGGCCTCGTTGAGCACCTTGGCCACCGCACGGCGTGTGGCCACCCGGAGACCGGCGTCCAGGGCGGAAAAAGGCTCGTCCAGCAGCATGAGCTCAGGCTCGCGGGCCAGCGCCCGTGCTAGGGCAACCCGTTGCTGCTGGCCCCCGGAGAGCTGGTGCGGCCGGCGCTTGGCCATGCCCGTGTCCAGTGAGACCATCTCCAGCAGTTCGTTGACCCGCGCGGTCACGGCGCGCCGCCCACCGTCGAGCTTTGAGGCGCTGAGCCCGAAGGCGATGTTCTGGCCCACGGTCAAGTGCGGGAACAGGGCGCCGTCCTGGGCCACATACCCGACGTGGCGCTTGTGCGCGGGCTTCCACACGCCGTCGCCCGCAACCGGAGTGCCGTTCAGTGAAATGGTGCCGGTGCCGGGATGCTCAAAGCCGGCGATCAGGCGGAGCAGCGTGGTCTTGCCGGATCCGGAGGGTCCCACGATGGCGGTGGTGCCGCCCTTGGCCACGGACAGGTTGACGCCCTTGAGCACAGCCTGGGGGCCGAAGTTCTTGGTGACGCCGTCTATCACCAGGTGGCTGTTGGTGCTCGGCGCCACTGACGGCGAGATCCGGGGTTCCGGAAGCCTGGAGGGCGATTGTTCGGTCACTGTCCCGCTACTTTCTTGGACTGCTGGAAGAGCAAATAGGTCATGGGCGCCGAGATCACGATCATCAGCAGGGCGTAGGGCGCGGCGCCGGCGTAGTCGATTTCGCTGCTCTTGCTCCAGAACTCCGTGGCGAGCGTACGCGTGCCGTTGGGGGAGAGGAGGAGCGTGGCGGTCAGCTCGTTGGCGATTGCCAGGAAGACGAGTGCCGCACCGCCGGCGGCCGCCGGTGCGGTCAGGCGCAGAGTCACGCGGAGGAAGGACAGTAGCGGCGGGCTGCCGAGGGCCTGTGCGGCCTCGTCCAGCTCTTTGGGTGCCTGAGCCAGCCCGGCGCGGATGTTGACCAGGGCGCGCGGCAGGAACAGTAGGACATACGCGGCAATCAGCACGCCCGCCGTCTGGTAAAGATCGGGGATCAGCCGGATGCTGACGGTGACGAAGGCCAGGCCCACCACGATTCCCGGCATGGAGCTCGTCACGTAGTTGGACAGTTCCAGGGCCTTGCTGAACCAGCCGGCGTGGCGCACGGCCAGGTAGGCCATGGGGAACGCGACGGCGGTGGTTGCCACGGCGCCGGCCAGCCCATAGCCGAGCGTCTGGAGAAGGGCCGGCATGAACTCGCCGGCCGTCCAGATGTCGGCGCCCCCGGCGACGATCCAGCGCAGCACGAACAGCAGCGGCAGCCCGAACGCGAGGGCTGTCAGCGCCAGGAGGGCCAGCTGTGCGGGCAGCTGGTAGGTGCGCAGGGGGAGCCGCAGCGCCCTGGCCTGGGCGCCCGAGCCCACCCGCGCGTACCGCGCATTGCCGCGGCTGCGGACTTCAAGGAGCAGCAGGATCAGGCAGAAGAATACGAGCACACTGGCGAGCATGTTTCCGGCAGTGCCGTTGAACGTTGACCTGTACTGCACCATGATCGCCGTCGTGAAGGTGTCGAACCGGATCATGGCGAAGGCGCCGTATTCGGCGAGCAGGTGCAGCGAGACCAGGAGGGCGCCGCCGGTCATGGCGATCCGCAGCTGCGGCAGGACCACCCGGAAGAAGGCCCGCCAGGCGCCGAGCCCCAGCGACGCCGCGGACTGTTCCACCGCGGGGTCGAGCCGGCTGAGGGTCGCTGCGGCCGGAATGTACACGAGCGGGAAGTAGGACAGCGTGGCGATCAGCACGCCTGAGGACAGGCCCTCGAGCGACGGCACGGCAGACACCCACGCATAGCTGTTCACGAACGCGGGAATGGCCAGCGGAGCCGCGAGGAGCACAGCCCAGATTTTGTGGCCGCGCAGCTTGGTCCGTTCCACGAGCCAGGCGCCGCCCACGCCCAGGACCAGGCACAGCGGCACGGTGATAGAGATCAGCAGCACGGTGTTCAGCAACAGCTCGCCGACCCGCGGCCGGAAGATCAGCGCTGCTGCCGTGTCCCAGCCGGTGGCTGCCGTCATGAAGGCGACATAGCCCAGCGGGACAAGGGAAAACAGTGCGATCAGCACTGCGAGGACAACGACGGCGGATACGCCGAAAGGCGGGCGGGGGCGCTTGCCCCGGCCCGCCGTCGTCGTGCTTCCGGACGTAGCCGGCGCCGATGGATCGGTGATCACAGAATTACAGCAGTCCTGCCTTGGTCATCAGATCGGTGACCTTCTGGGAGTTAAGCTTGGCCGGGTCCACGGTGGGGGCCTGAAGATCCTTGATCGGGACCAGCTTCTCGTTGGCCGGGACGTCCGAGGCGATGGCGTACTCGAAGGACGTGCCCTTCTGCAGGATCTCCTGGCCCTTCTTGCCAGTGATGAACTTCAGAAAGGCCTGGGCCTTGTCGGCGTTCTTCGAGGATTTCAGCACGCCGCCGCCCGAGATCGAGAGGAAAGCGCCCGGGTCCTGGTTCTTGAAGTAGTACGGCGAGACGTTCTTCGAGTTCTCAGCCGTCTTGGCCTGGTCGCCGTAGTAGTAGTAGTGGTAGATCAGCGCGGATTCCACCTCGCCGGCGTTGACGGCCTTCATGGCGGTGCTGTTGCCCTTGTAGACCTTGGCATTGTCCTTCATGGCCTTGAGCCACTCGTCGGCCGCGGCCTCGCCCTTGAGTTCGACGAGGGCGGCAACGATGGCCTGGAAGTCGGCGCCGGACGGTGAAGCGGCCCACTTGCCCTTCCACTCCGGCTTGGCCAGATCCAGCATGGACTTCGGCAGCTTGTCCTCGGTCAGCTTTGTCTTGTCGTACACAAGGACGGTGGAGCGGGCAGCGATGCCCGTCCACTTGTTGGTGCTCGGACGGAACGCTTCGGGGACCTGGGCGACGGTGTCCTTGTCCACGTCAGCGAACAGGCCGGCGTTCTCCACCTGCGCCATCGCGGGGGAGTTCTCGGTGAGGAAGATATCCGCCGGGGAGGCCTGGCCCTCCTGGACGATCTGGTTGGACATCTCCGTGTCGTCACCCTGACGGAGGGTCACCTTGATGCCGGTTTCTTTGGTGAACTCGTCCACCCACTCCTGGGTGAGGCTTTCGTGCTGGGCGTTGTAGACCGTGATCTCGCCGTTGGTACCTGCCGCGGAGGACGTGCCGGACGGGGAGGCGCTGGAGCCGCAGGCCGACAGGCCGAGGGCTGCTGTGGCGGCGATTGCGATGCCGGCCAGCGCGTTGTTGCGGATCTTCATCGGGGCTTCTTTCTGCATAAGTCTGGTCGGACCGCAGTCCTTGTGAGCTGGGGAAGTTAGGTGAAGCTCACTCGAAAAACTGTAGGTTAGCCATACCTAAGCTACCAAGCCGCAAGCCTTGAAAGTGATAAGGATCACATCAATTACGTAACTGTTGCGTGACGTAATTCTCGGTCTCGTTGCTGGGTGGGGCTGCTCGGCGGGCCTACTGGGCGGCCGTGCCGGATTGCTTGCCGGCGGCTACTGCCGCCGCGGCTTCGAGGATCATCCAGGCCTGGAGCTGGGTGGAAAGTTCGACGGCGGCCCCCGGCGGATACGTGTCACTGGCCCGCCGACGCGGCTCCGAGGAGAAAAGCAGGCGCCCCTCCCCGCCGTGCCATGCGAGCGGCTCGGCGGGGGATACGGTCCTGCGGCCGTTCCAGAAGGCTTCGGCGGTGTCCGTGACCAGCCGGGCGGCGGTGGCCCGGGTGCCCTCCGGCAGCCGTCCGTCACGTGCGGCGAGCGCAAGGTAGCGCGTCAGGATCCCGGTGAACAGCCCGCCGTCGCCCGTTCCGTCGCAGCGGAGGACGGCACTGGCGCCGCCGGTGCCGTCGGTGCCCGGCGGCCCTTCCGCCGTGAGATGGCGAGCCACCGCATCCACCACCACGGCGGCGCGCTCCAGGTTTTTGGCGCCGCCGAGCTCCAGCAGGGCGCCGAGGACGGGCCCCTGGTTGTACGTGTAGATGGCACTCTCAAGGACTGTCTCGCCGGTCCTGCTGATCCGGAGGCCGTCCAGGTAGAGGCCGCGTACGGAATCGAAGAGCCTGGCGTCGAGCCAGTCCAGCAGCGCCTGGGCCCTGGCCGGGTTGCCGGTGCGTGCATAGTAGAGCGCCACCGGTGCCGTGGCCGGGGTGTTCTTGAAGTCCCGCTTCTTGCTCCAGAACGTGCCGCCGCCAAGGTCGTCGGTGGAGGCCGAGTCGAACTGGAGCGTCAGGCTCTTGCGGATCCGGGCGTCGCGGCGGCGGGTTGGCCTGCGGCTCTCCTCGGCCAGCTTCTCCAGCCGGAGGGTGGACAGGGCCAGCCAGGCCATGTCGTCGTAATAGCTGTTGACGAACGTCAGGAAGTTCCGCAGGCGGATGCCGGTCACCAGGCGGGACGCGAGCTGGCCGGCGCCGGGGCGGTGTTCGCCGTCGAACCGGGCCGGAGGCTGGCCGGCGGTGCCGAGTTCGCGGCGGCCGGTGTCCACAAGGCAGTCCACGTAATGCGCCTGCCACCAGTAATGCCACGGCCGGACGAGGTTCCGAAGGCGCCCCGAGGGGCGGGTGATGGCGGCGATGTGGGTTCCGGGCAGGAAGAACAGCCTCTGGCCGAATATGTGGGTGACCGACCGCGCGGCCTCATTGGCGCGGCCGGCCCAGTCTGTTGGCGTGCCGGACTTCCCGGGACTGGGCTGGTCCTCAGGGGCGGCGGAAGCGTCGAACTGGGTCATCCCGCCAGCCTAGCGAATGCTGCGAAAGGTGCGCCCGGGGTTGCTTTCAGTTAACATTCACTAACTAATGTTCGCCGCCGGTCGCCGGTTTCCGCATCAAGGAGGATGTATGAACATCAAGGGTTCTGTCGCGCTAATCACGGGCGGGGCGTCCGGACTCGGCGCTGCCACGGCCCGTCGGCTGTTCGACGCCGGCGCATCAGTGGTGCTCGCGGACCTCGGCTCCTCTGCCGGCGCGTCTTACGCCGGTCAGCTGAACGCCAGCCGCGCTGCGGGCGCCGCAGGCGGCGGGAACACTGTCGTCTTCGCCCCCACCGACGTAACCGACGAGGCCCAGGTGCAGGCCGCCGTCGACGCCGCCGTGGCGCTGGGTCCGCTGCGGATCGTGGTGAACTGCGCCGGTATCGCGACCCCTGGCAAGGTTCTGGGCCGCGACGGCGTCCTGCCGCTGGAGACCTTCAACCGCGTCATCCAGATCAACCTGGTGGGCACTTTCAATGTGGTGCGCCTGGCCGCCGCGGCGATGGCTGCCACGGAGCCTGCGGTCACCGGGCTGGGCGGGGAAGAGCGCGGCGTCATCATCAACACGGCCTCTGTTGCCGCGTTCGACGGACAGATCGGCCAGCCGGCCTATGCCGCATCGAAGGGTGCCGTGGCCGCCATGACCCTGCCGCTGGCCCGGGAACTGGCCCGATCGCTGATCCGTGTGGTGACCATTGCGCCAGGCATCTTTGAGACGCCCATGATGGCCGGATTGCCGGCAGAGGCCCAGGAGTCACTCGGGAAGCAGGTGCCGCATCCGTCCCGGCTGGGCCGGCCCGCCGAGTACGCCAACCTCGCCGCGCACATCATTGACAACGCCATGCTGAACGGCGAAACCATCCGCCTCGACGGTGCCATCCGGATGGGCCCGAAATGACGCCGCTGACCGCCCTCGAAACCCTGCCCACGGCAGACTTCTTCGACTACGAATCCCTGCTCAGCGCTCCGGAACAGCGCAAGCTCAGTGAGCTGCGGGAGTTCCTCGCTGCCGAGATTGCCCCGTACGCGGCGGAGTGGTGGAACAAGGCCGAATTTCCGTCGCACCTCCTGCCGAAGCTCGCCGCGCTGGAGCTCAGCACCCCGGCCCAGCGTGGCTACAGCAACCTGTTCGCGGGGCTGGTGATCGCTGAAATTACCCGCGTGGACACCTCAATCGCCACTTTCTTCCTTGTCCACCACGATCTCTTCGTGGAATCGCTCTACGAATTCGGCTCGGAGGACCAGCGGAGCCGGCTTCTCGACGACGCTTCGAACCTTCGCACCACCGGCGCGTTCGCGCTGACCGAGCCGGAGCACGGCTCCGACGTCGCCGGCGGCATGGAGACCAGGGCCCGCCGGGTGGTCGGAGGGGCGGACCACGGCGGCGACTGCTGGGTGCTTAACGGCGCCAAACGCTGGATCGGCAACGGGACGTTCTGTGACTACATGCTGGTCTGGGCACGCGACGAGGCCGACGGCGCAATCCGAGGCTTCATCGTGGACGCGGGCCTCCCCGGTGTGAGCCGGAGCAGGATCGAGAACAAGATCGCACTGCGGACCGTGCAGAACGCCGACATCCTGTTCGAGGACGTCCGTGTTCTCGAGGCGGACCGCTTTGCCGGCATCAACAGCTTCGCGGATACGAACGCCCTGCTGCGCGGATCGCGGATCAGCGTGGCATGGCAGGCGGTAGGGCAGCAGCTGGCGGCGTTCGACGTCGCCCGGCAGTACGCCGTCGAACGCCGGCAATTCGGGCGCCCGCTCGCGAAGTTCCAGCTCATCCAGCAGCAGCTGGTGTCGATGCTGGGCAATGCCGTGGCGAGCATGGGCATGATGGTACGGATCGCGCAGCTGCAGGACCTGGGTGCCGCGGACATGGCACAGGTGGCCCTGGCCAAGTCCTACACGAGTGCCAGGATGCGCGAGACGGTGGCCATGGGGCGGTCCGTCCTTGGCGGCAACGGGATCGTCACGGACTACCGGATGGCCAAGATCTTCGCCGACGCCGAAGCGATCTACACCTACGAGGGCTCCTACGAGATCAACACGCTCATCGTGGGCCGCGCCTTGACAGGGGTGTCCGCGATCGCCTGACGCTCAGGGGTCGGGCTGTTTTTCGCCCGCTTCGATCCGGACGTCGAGGCTGTTGTTCTTCACCGGCATCGGGCACGTGCCGTAGGGCGTGAAGGCGCTGGGGTAGTTGATGGCGCGGTTGAAATCAAGGATCACCGAGCTGTCAGGCCGGGGCCGGGCCGTGGACACCTTGCGCCACTCGTCGGTGGTGTCCCCGTTGGTCTCGTCGTGGAATGTGACGGTCAGGGCGCCGAGCTTCTCCTCTTCTGCATGGAGCCGGTACTCGTGGTCCTTTCCGGGCAGCCGAAAGACGAGTTCGCCAACACTCCTGTGCACGCCGTCCACCAGCGGGTTGGCCGTGGCGATCGGAACGTCCTCCGGCTCGGGAAACGCCTCGAACCGGGCCTCGACCACCAGGTCCGGGCGGTAGTCGAAGGTCGGCACGCCGTCGAACCCGGTGAAAACCGGCGACTGTGCATCCCGGGTGCGGATGGCATATTTGTCCGCACGCATGGCCAGTTCCACCACCACCTGCGTGCCGTCCGCGCCACCGAACTGCACCCACATCAGCGACTCCTCATCCGCGAGCCGTGCGGTGACGGTGCCGTCGACGGGCCCGCCGGTCTCCACGAACGTCAGCCCGTCGGCCGCCACTGCGGTGAGTGTCGCCGTCGTGCCGTCCGCTGACCACAGGCCCGGGGCGAGTTCGACGGCGGAGGGCTGGCTTTCCAGCCACTGGAACGACGTGAGCGTGAGCCAGCCGTGCCTGGAGGCGAGGGCGGTGTTGCGGCTGTTCCGGAAGCGGTGCCAGCGTTCCAGCTGGGCATCTGGGGCGGTGCTCATGGTTCCTCCAACGGTGAGTGGCTGCCTGTACAACCTTAAGCGGAGGCACGTCATTCCGCCCTTACCCCGCCCGCCCCGACCACTTCAAGGACGCGACGGCATCTGAGACATATTCCCGGCTGCAGCACGCTCCGGGTAACATTCCATAGGAACAAGTAACCCGGCTCACAGTATCCAGCGCAGTGTACGAGCCAAGTCCGAACCCTCGAAAGATAGTTTCCATGGCTGACACTGCAATGAATTCCGAAACAGATCTCGCCGCAGAACTCCGTGCGGACGTGCGCCGCGTCTCCACCCTGCTGGGTGAATCGCTGGTCCGCCAGCACGGCCCCGAGCTCCTGGATCTCGTGGAGCAGGTGCGCCTGCTGACCAAAGAATCCAAGGAGGCCGCCCGTGGCGGTGCGGATGCCACCGGTCCATGGAGCGCGCACGACGTCGTTGCCCAGGTCCGCGAGTTGCTCGCCTCCCTGCCGCTTGAGCAGGCGACCGACCTGGTCCGCGCCTTTGCCTTTTACTTCCACCTGGCCAACGCCGCTGAACAGGTCCACCGGGTCCGCGGCCTGCGCACGCGGCAGGAGAAGGACGGCTGGCTCGCCAAGGCCGTCGCCGACATCGCCGGCCAGGCCGGCCCGGCCGTGCTGCAGGAAGTGGTCAACGAACTGGACGTGCGGCCCATCTTCACTGCCCACCCCACCGAGGCCTCCCGCCGTTCGGTGCTGGACAAGATCCGCAAGCTCTCCGATGTGCTGGCCGAGCCCACGGCGGAGGGCACCACTGCCCGCCGCCGGCAGGACCGCCAGCTGTCCGAGATGATCGACCAGATGTGGCAGACGGACGAGCTCCGCCAGGTCCGGCCCACCCCGGTGGACGAGGCCCGCAACGCCATCTACTACCTCAACAGCATCCTCACCGACGCCCTGCCCGAGATGCTCACGGATCTGTCCGCACTCCTCGGCGAGCACGGCGTCACCCTGCCTGCCCAGAACGCCCCGATCAGGTTCGGTTCGTGGATCGGCGGCGACCGCGACGGCAACCCCAATGTCACCGCGGCCGTGACCCACGACATCCTCCAGCTGCAGAACCAGAACGCCGTCCGGATCAGCATTGCCATGCTTGACGAGCTCATCTCGATCCTGTCCAACTCCACGGCCCTGGCCGGCGCGGACCAGGCGCTGCTCGATTCGATCGACGCGGACCTCGCGAAGCTGCCCGGCCTGGACCGGCGCATCCTCGAGCTCAACGCCCAGGAGCCCTACCGGCTCAAGCTGACCTGCATTAAGGCCAAGCTCATTAACACGGGCAAGCGGGTGTCGGCAGGATCGGCGCACCAGTCCGGCCGCGACTACACCTCCACCGAGGAGCTCATCTCCGAGCTGGAGCTGCTGGAACTCTCGCTGCGGAACCACTCGGCGTCGCTCGTCGCGGATGGTGCCCTGGCCCGCGTCCGGCGCGCCATCGCCTCCTTCGGCCTGCACCTGGCCACCCTGGACATCCGCGAGCACGCCGACCACCACCATGACGCCGTCGGGCAGCTCATGGACCGCCTGGGCGGCCCTGGCATCCGGTACGCCGAACTGACGCGCGGCGAGCGTCTTGAGGTGCTGAGCGCGGAACTGGCGTCCCGCCGTCCGCTGTCCGGCCACCCGATTAAGCTCGACGGCGTTGCTGACGGCACGTACGACGTCTTCCGCGAGATCCGGCGCGCCCTGCGCACCTACGGCCCCGATGTCATCGAGACGTACATCATCTCCATGACCCGCGGCGCGGACGACGTCCTTGCCGCTGCCGTCCTGGCACGTGAGGCCGGGCTGGTCAGCCTCTTCGGCGACGCCCCGTACGCAAAGATCGGCTTCGCCCCGCTGCTCGAAACCGTGGAGGAACTGCGGGCCTCCGCGGAGATCGTGGACCAGCTGCTGTCCGATCCCTCCTACCGCGAACTTGTCCGCCTGCGCGGCGATGTCCAGGAAGTCATGCTGGGCTACTCGGACTCCAACAAGGAGTCCGGTGTGATGACCAGCCAGTGGGAGATCCACAAGACCCAGCGCAAGCTCCGCGACATCGCCGCCAAGCACGGCGTCCGCGTCCGCCTCTTCCACGGCCGCGGCGGATCCGTCGGCCGCGGCGGCGGGCCCACGTACGACGCAATCATGGCCCAGCCCAACGGCGTGCTCGAGGGTGAAATCAAGTTCACCGAACAGGGCGAAGTCATCTCGGACAAGTACTCGCTGCCGGAACTGGCCCGCGAGAACCTGGAGCTGTCGCTGGCCGCCGTCATGCAGGGTTCCGCGCTGCACCGCACCCCGCGGACGTCCGATGACCAGCGTGAGCGCTTCGGGCACGTCATGGAGACCATCTCCGACGCCGCCTTTGCCCGTTACCGCAGCCTGATCGATCACCCCGACCTGCCGGCGTACTTCATGGCCTCCACGCCCGTGGAGCAGCTCGGCTCACTCAACATCGGTTCCCGCCCGTCCAAGCGCCCCGACTCGGGCGCCGGCCTCGGCGGCCTGCGGGCCATCCCGTGGGTGTTCGGCTGGACCCAGTCCCGGCAGATCGTGCCCGGCTGGTTCGGCGTGGGCTCCGGCCTGAAGGCTGCCCGCGAGGCCGGCAACTCAGGCCAGCTCGTGGAGATGATGGAAGGCTGGCACTTCTTCCGCTCGGTGCTCTCCAACGTGGAGATGACGCTTGCCAAGACGGACATGGACATTGCCGGCTACTACGTGGACACCCTGGTTCCCCCGGAACTGCACCACCTGTTCCGCGCCATCCGCGAGGAGTACGAACTCACGGTCACGGAAATCCAGAACCTCACCGGCGAGAACGTGCTCCTGGACGCCCAGCCCACGCTCAAGCGGTCACTGGAAATCCGCGACCAGTACCTCGACCCCATTAGCTACCTCCAGGTGGAACTACTGCGCCGTGTGAGGGCCGAAGGGACCAGCATTTCCGGTGCCGAGATCGACGAGCGCCTCCAGCGGGCCATGCTCATCACCGTCAACGGAGTCGCGGCCGGCCTGCGCAACACGGGGTAGCGCCGGGCGTTCAACCACCGACGCTCTCTCACTTCCGCCGTCTTTTCCCAAACGCTCTCTCACCCGGTGAGAGAGCGTTTGGGTTTTTGGTGCGGTAGGTGAGAGAGCGTCGTGGCGGGGTCAGGGGTGGTCGCCGTATGCCGGGCCGTAGTGCACCACGATGGTCCGGCGGCGCGTGTCATCGTCGGCATAGGTGACTGTGCTCAGCGGCACGCCGTAGAGGTCGGATAGCGCCGAGTCCGTGAGCAGCTCCGAAGCCTGACCAGTCCGGGCGCCGCTGCGGCCCAGGAGGACCACGCGGTCTGCGAGCTGCAGGGCATGGTCGGGGTGGTGGGTGCTGAGCAGCAGGGCCATTCCGCCGGCCATCAGTTCGCGCAGGACGGTCAGGACCCGGACCTGATTTTTCAGGTCAAGGCCCGTAGCGGGCTCGTCCAGCACCAGGACGGGGGAGCCGGATGCGATGGCCCGCGCGATGAGAATCAGCTGTTGCTCGCCGCCGCTTAGGGTGGGGAACAACCGGTCCCGCAGGCCGCCGGCGCCCACGCGTTCCATCGCCTCCGCGGCAGCTGCCCGGTCCGCAGACCCCGGTGTCCGGAAGACACTTACATGCCTCGCCCGTCCCATCAGAACCATGTCCAGCGCGCGGTAGGCGAAGGCGCTGCCGTGGGCCTGCGGCACGTATCCGGCACTTTCGGTGCGGCGGACCGTTCCCTCTGCCGGTTCGAGCAGGCCGGCGGCACAGCGCACCAGGGTGGTCTTGCCGCTGCCGTTGGGTCCGAGCACTGCGGTGGCCGTGCCGGCCGGCACCCGGAAACTGACGTTCCGGAACAGCCACTCCTTCGCCGTGTAGCCGAAGCCCACCCGCTCCAGTTCAAGCACTGTCCCAGATCCTTTCCCGGTTCCGGCGCAGAAGCAGGAAGAAGGCGGGTGCGCCAATCAGTGCGGTGAGCACTCCCAGCGGAATCTCGCCGGCAGTCGCGGTCCGGGCAAGTGTGTCGACCAGGACGATGTAGGCCCCGCCCAGCAGGAAGGACACGGGCAGCAGTACCCTGTGGTCCGGTCCCACCCACATCCGGGCAAGGTGCGGAACCACCAGGCCCACCCAGCTCACTGCACCGCTGACAGCAACCGCCCCGGCCACGATCAGCGCTACCGCGACCAGCACAACCCAGCGCAGCGGACCGGGCTGTACCCCCAGGGCGGCGGCGTCGTCGTCGCCGAGTGAAAGCACGTTGATGCGCCAGCGCAATAGCAGGAGTATCGCGGCGCCACCCAGGACGGGGACCAGCGCCACCAGGACCTTCGTGAACGTGGCTGTGGCAACGCTGCCAAGCAGCCAGAAGACGATGGCCGGCAGGGTGGTGTTGGGGTCCGCGATGTAGGTGACCAAAGCGACCAGGGCGGAGAAGAACGACCCCGTGACCACCCCGCCGAGCACGATCATCAGCATCGGGGTTCCTGCCCGGCCCGAGGTGATCAGGAACAGCGTGGCGAGGGCAACCAGGCCAAAAACGAAGGAACCGGCGACCAGCAGGAACGTGCCCAGGCCGAGCAGCAAAGCCAGGGAACCGCCGAAGGACGCGCCGGCGGAAACCCCGATGATTTCCGGGCTGACCAGCGGATTGCGGAAGATGGCCTGCAGGGCCGCGCCCCCGATCGCCAGGCCGCCGCCCACCAGCAGGGCGAGCAGGATCCGCGGCATCCGCACGAGCAGAACGACATTCTGCTCCGTGCCGCTTGCCTCGGTGGGGAACGGAACGAGCTGGGCACCGAGGATCTGGACGACATGCCCCACCGGCACGCTGTACCGGCCGGCTGCCAGCGCCAGCAGTCCTGCGGCTGCCAGGAAAACGGCGGTAAGCGCGATGGGCCCGAAGATGGCAGGTTCGCGGCGCCGGTCGAGGGGACCCCGCCCCGATGCCTTCCGGTCAGCCCGCAGGCGGCGGCTGTTCAGGCCCCTGCGGTTAAGGCCCCTGCGGTTAAGGCGCGGAGTCCTCGCTTCATCCAGCATTGAACTGTTGGTAGTGGGCGGACCCGCCGTTTGTCTCAGTCCAGAGAATCTTGTCCAGCTCCTTTGCCGTCAGCTCATGGTTATAGAGGAACCGGAAGTATTCGGTGGCTTTGCCACGCAGCCCCGACTGCTGCCGAGGGAAGGCGATGTCGGCCAGCCAATGCCACATCAGCGGCGACTCCTGGCCGGGCGGGTCCCAGCGGTAGCCGCCGAGCGGCACCTTGTACACACGGCGGGTGCGCACCGCAGAAACGTCCTTCCACACGGGATCGGAGTAGATGTCCTGGGGCATGGCCGCATCGAAGTTGCCCAGCAGGATCACCTCGGGGTCCCAGCGCAGGACCTGCTCGACGTCGAGACCCACCATGCCGGACCCCGGCAGGGGATCGTTGCCGGTGGCTGGGTTGGTTGCCCCCACGAGCTTGATGTAGAAGTCGTTGTAGCTGTTGGCTGCAGCAACCTTCAGGCCGCCGGTGAAGCGGTTGAAGTAGAGAACGCTGGGGCCCTTGGTGCCGCGGCCGGCTGCCAGAGATTTGATCTCCGCCAGTTCCTGGTCGCTGCGGGCCTTGATTTCGGTGGCGCGTTCCGGTTTGCCGAGCATCGCGGCGAACAAGGTCACCCAGGCGTCCACGTCCTCCTGCCTGCCCGTGTTTTTCAGGCCGATCACCTGCAGGCCGGCCTTCTCCAGCGGTTCGATGAGTTGTTCATCCGACCACTGGATGACGACGTCGGGGTTCAGGGCGCGCACGCTCTCAACGTTCGCTGTGAAGTCCTGGGTGGCGATTTCATGCGGCAGGTCCAGGGTGCGGGGAAACATGGTGCCCATGATGCCGTCGCGCATCGCCACCCAAGACACATTGTGCATGGCGGCGAGATGGTCGGCGCTTCGGTCCACGGCCACGAGCAGCGATGCGGAGGGCATGGGGATGGTCACCACGCGGGTGACGGGCTGGGCGAACGTGAGGGTCTTGCCGCGCTGGTCGGTGACGCTGATGTTTTCCGCGCCGGCTTGGGTGCCGCTGCCGGAAGGGGACGACGGCGGTGCGGAGCCGGATGCGCCGCATCCCGCCAGAAGGGCTGCTGAACCTCCCGCCACAAACACCTGAAGGGCCGTGCGTCGGTTCAGATCGGCGACTCCCATGTCTGACCCCCTGAGCTCGGTTCTTCACAGCATCCGCTCGAACCGCATGGCTGTCAACGCTGCCCATCGCAGGCTTCCCATTCGCCGCTTGCCGGGTTGCGGGCTGTCCGGTACTTGCCTGCCACTTGTCGGTGACAGGGGCCGGTGTTACTTTCAGAGGACCCTTGCAGAAGGTGGCCAGCTGATGGTTATCGACGGTGCCCAATTGTTTGTCCGCTATGCCTACCCGCCGAATTCGCGCGGCAGCTGCGGGCCCCCGGACAGTGACGCACTCCTTCACTACGGCCAGTCTGGCGTGACCGACGAGGGCCTGCGCGAATTGGCCAAGGGCTTCGCGGGGGCGTGGCCTTACCTGGAATTGATCGCCGGCTCCCATGGCATACCGGACCCGCTGGACGCCCGCGTCGTCGAGGCATATTGGGTGGGCAACAGCCTGCTGGACTCCGTGGGCATCACCAACATCGGCAACTCCATGGAAGACCGCTTCCGTGCACGCACGGGCAGGCAGTTCCCGCACCTTGTGGAAGGCGTTCTGGCCGGCGGAGTACCGCACCACAGTTTCCATGTCTTCGAGATCTACCCGTGGTTGGGTCTGCTCCGCGATGACCGCCGGTACGCCACAGCGTTGCACGTGCTGGACCGGTGCCGGATCCGGTGGGGTGAGGTGCTGGCTGTCACCGGCGACGACGCAGTAGTGCGTACCTGGCCGCTGTCATGGGATGGAACGACGCTGGATGTGGGCGGCCCGGAGGTGGAGTCGGCCAAGTATGCCGTAAACGGCACCGGCTTCGTGGCGGGCCTCGCGGCAGGGGACGTGGTGTCACTCCACTGGGATTGGGTGTGCGACCGCCTCAGCCCGCATCAGCTGCAGCAGTTGAAGTACTTCACAGCCCGCCACCTCAAGATTGCGAACAGCGGCGTGGAGCACCGTGGCGCAGCAATAGCGCTGGAGCGGTAGAACTGCCTCAGCGTTGCGGATAGCACTGCGCCCGGCGTACAGCGCCCTGCGGCGGCAACCGGACGTAGGCATGGTCCGGACGTAGGCATGGTCCTGGCGGCAGATGCCGAAAGCTATGGTGAGTGCGGCGCCGCGCCGTCCGTATCCTCTGGAGGCTTCACGCCGGTGGAACCGCGCGGAGACGACGTGCCGGTGGGACGCTCAGCCGGAGATTCGTCGGTGCCCGTGTGTTCGCGCCCGGCCTCCGTGCCCTCCTGTTTGATCACGTCCTCACCCCGACGGGTGGTGCTCTCGCCGACACCTCGCGGTGGGGGAGCCGCGTCCTCGGGGGTTTCATCAGAGCCGGGGTGTGCCGGCTCCCTTGGCGGCGGTTCGCTGCCGAACGCGCGCGCCGTGCCCGGGGCTGTCCCTTCGGCCGGCTCGGTCGGAGTGGGTTCATCCGTGGGTGACATCTTGCTCTCCTCGCTGTATTTGTGTTCGTCAGCCGCCTCCGGCTGCCCTGACCGGTTTCTAGCGGGTATCACCTTCGGGTTCTCTGGGGCGACCCATCAGTTCCAGGCCGGTCATTGCCCGTTCGGCGCCTGCGTCGTCGACCCGCTCCAGGGCGAAACCCATGTGGATGAGAACCCAGCTGCCCGGCGCCAGCGGGCCGTCGTCGAGAAGTCCGATATTGATTTTCCGCCGCACACCGGCCACATCAACGAGGGCGAGCTGACCGCCGTAGCCCTCCACGAGCTCAATGACCTGGCCTGGTATTCCGAGACACATGACCGCTACCGCCTTAGGTTCTGATGGAAGAGTGCCGGACACTGTGCCGGGCAACGAGCGAGCCGACGGCTTCCACTGCCCGCGGAACGGCGGCCGCAACCGTGGCGGAGAGGCCGAGGCCTTCTGTCACGTCCGCGGGAACGCAGCCCACCACATAGGTGAGGGGCAGCTCTCCGCCGAGGGACCGGAGGCGGCCAAGGACGGCTACCGGGTCCATGCCATGCGGGTCGAGGGAAGCGGCGCCGTCCAGATCCTCGCTACGTACATGCAGAACCCGGATGCTTCCCGGGGCTGACTCCGAAGGCGGTTCGCGTGCCGCTGACGGGTCCGGGTCCGCTGGTCCCGCTGCGTGCAGGTGCCCGTCAGGCGGCACCGCATCCACGAGCACCAAAACGTCCACGCCGCCCAGCAGGTCGTAGGCCAGATGCATGCCCCGAATGCCGTAGTCGACCACCGTTACGCCCGGCATCGGCAGGGCTGCCTCCGCGGCCAGCCTCCGTGCGACCTCCGGACCGAACCCGTCGTCACGCAGGAAGATGTTGCCCACTCCGGCCACGAGGACACGGACCGCGGGGGAGGTGGTGGGGGGCTGGATGCCGGACGTCACATCCGGCGCACCTTCATGTAGCGCTGGATGTCCGGGACGGAGCGAAGCCCCACGTAAACAGCGCCGAGGGCTACCGCCGCGAGAACCCAAACGGTGGCCATTCCTACAATTCTCATCGCGGGCCTTCCTTTCCATCCTGATCCTGAAACCGGGGACTTGTTCCGGGCGGCATGGGTTCCAACGGTTCAAGTTCTTCCGGCGCGTAGTAGAAGGACCTGCCGTAACCCTCATGGAGGTCCGCAGCCGGGTCCTGCTCGAGCACCAAGCCAACGTGGGTGCTGCCATCGACGTCGAAGTGGACGCTCGTGACGCGCCCCGTTTGCCCGGCAAAAAACAGATCCTGGGCGTCCGCCCGCCGGGTGGGATTCACCCTGACCCGGCTGCCGCGCGACACCGGGACCCCGTTGATCAGGACCGCGTCTTTGTCCGGCTGGACACTGGCGTCCGCCTCGGGGTCCCACCACGGTCTATCACCGGCGGTCTCATCGCCGGGTGTGGCGTAAAGCGGCGGCCCGTCCGACGGCGGACGGCCCTCCGGCGCAGGGCCCGGGTCACCCAGCGCACGGGGATTACGCAGGATGCCATGCAGTTGCTGCAGTTCCTCGGCGGACATCGCTTCGCAGCGGTCGATGATCGCCGCCGCACGCGGATCCGTGGCACGGGCTTCCGCTTTTTCCTCCTCCGTCAGGGTCAGCACCCGCAGCGTGAGGATCTCGTCGATCTCGGTGGAGTCATACAGTGCCACCGAACTTTCCGGCGCTACCGCAGGATGGTCGTAGAGAATGATGGGGGAAACAAGAAGTACGTCCGTCTGGCCTTCCGGACCGGCCAGCACAGGCCAGCAGCGGTGCTGGGAGCACTCCGAGGCGGCATCCTGTGCGTCCTGGGGCGGCTCGAGCAGGGAGAGGAAATCCCCGTCCCTCAGGTCCAACAGCAGGTGGGTACCGATGAACGATGCGGCGATGGCGCTGTGACTGTTGCCCCGCCCGCGGACGTCCGATGCTGCGAAGTCCGTGGCCGTGTTCGCCGCCGACACCCGAAGCCGCACCAGCCGGCCGGTGACGGCGGTGGTTTCAAGCCTGACTTCACCCCGGAGTGCCCGGCGGCGGCGTACCAGCCGTCCGGCGGACTGCCCCGTCGGCCTTCCCCTGCCGTCGGTAAGTTCCTCGATGTCCTGGCCTGCCGGGACCTCCACCGGCACGATCAGCGGTGAGTCGGCCCCCGTCAGCTGCGAGAGCGGAAAGGGCCCCAGGGTTATGTCCTGTTCCACTGCCTCATCCCAGCTGATCCAGTGAGCGGTACCGATGGTGAGCTCATCCACCGGACTGAACCCGCCGCCGTCGTCCGCTTTTTCCGCGGTGCGCGTCTGAAGCTGCAGGAAGCGCAGATGCACTTCCACCTCGGCCTGCGGCCCGCGGCTCAGCAGGCAGTCGGCGTACATGCCGGGTTCTTCCCCGGCACCCGAGTCCGCCGCACCCGGCGGGCCGAGGATGCCAAACTGCCAGCGCGCCTGGTTCTTCTGCGACGAGGCGCGGTAGGGGTACAACAGGTAACCCTCGTAAAGGACGGCATCCGCCACCGCCCTGGCAAGGCTCAGACTCATGTTCATGGGACCAGGCTTCCTGCCACACCGTCTCCGGCCGCGCCGTCGCCCGGCACCCGGGCGGCCGCGCCGTCGCCCGGCACCCGGGCGGCTGCAGTAGCCAGCAGGCTTTCGACGGCGGCATCCCACGATGTGAGGCCGCGTGCGGACTTGTACTGCGCCAGGGCGGCCAGCACGTCCCGGTCCAGCCGGACCCAGCCGGCATTCGGGAAATACTGGTCCATCAGCCGGCGCCAGGCATCCACAGGCAGCCGGTAGGAAGCCTCGCGGTCCCAGGGCACTTGTTCTACGCCGAACCCCGTCTGCCCCTTGGTGAAGACGGTGCCGGAGAACAGCAGCTCCAGCGGAATTTCGCCCTCGCGGAGGGCATGCAGGTACTTGGCCGCGGCAACGTCGAAGTCAAAGGTGCAGGGCAGCGGCAGGTCGAATTCGGTGCTCCCCGTGAAGCCCTGCACCATGGTGCTGCATTGCATCCAGAGGAAGGACTTGAGGGTTGTGGGCCACCGGCCGCGGCCGCCGAAAAGGTCGAGCAGCCCTTGCTCTTCTTCGTCCGCGTACCCGCGGCGCTGCGGGAGAATGCGGACCTGGCACCGCAGGGCGATGGCGTGCACGGCGGCCCCGGTGACCTCGGTCAGCCGCAGCCGGGCTGTAAGTTGTGGTGCCGCCGCGTACGGCTCGGGCCGGATATCAACGACGGCGAACATCAGCTCGGTCACGGGAGGCCTCCGGGCACGGGTTTGCTGCGGCTGCTGATCCGGCTGAAGAACGCGGCGAGCTGGTCGCGGGCCTCCTGGCCGCCGTCGAAACCCCGCCAGCGGCGGCGGAGCGGGCCGACCAGTTCGTAGCACGCATCGACGGGGACAAGGTGGCAGTCTGCCTGCGGTTGCGTGGGCCCGGGACCGCGGATCAGGAGGGCTTCGGTGTCCGGGGCGGCCAGGGACAGCGCGGGATTGCGCGCGAGCACGGCGTCCCAGGCGTCCAACGGCAGCTCCGATTCGGTGGCCCCGGCGGGCCCGGGGTAGAAGGCGACGGTCCGGTCAAGCCTGGAGCTGCGGAAGAAGAAGGCCAGGCCCACCGGAATTTCCAGTTCATCCCACTGTCCCGGGCCCAGCTCGAAGTCGGGAAAGGAGAAGTATCTGTCCGGTACCGAGCGGTAGCGGAGGTGGGCGTTGCTGTCGGTGAAGAGGAGATAGCAGGGGCGGCAGGTGCACATCATGGCGTGGCTCTCGAGGTCCACCACGTGCTGGTGCACGTCCGCGATGGGCTCACCGCACATCTCGCAGCGTTCACCGGGCGGGCCTGCAGGACGGCTGGCGGAGATCCTGCGGAGCAGGGCCACCGGCAGGCCGCCCGAACTGCCGGCGCCGACAGGCCGGGTCAGCCGCCCGGTCCCCATCTCAGCCGCCCTGCCCGGAGGCGACGGGTTCGGCGGCGACCTGCCCGGAGGTGGCGGGTCCGGAAGTGGCCGGTACGGCGACGGACATCACGCCGCCCCGGACCAGCAGGGGCAACGGCTCCAGGTGCAGGTTCCTGTCCTCGAGGCACGCACCGGCCTGCCTGACATCGAAATGGCCGCGGCAGGTCGGGCAGCGCAGCAAACCTCCGCCAACTGGCGCCGCGAGGGCACGCTGCAGCGCCGCTCCCGCCATCGAACCGGTGCAGCGCGGGCAATAGTCGCGGTAGGCGTACACGTCCTGGCCGGTCCGGCAGGCCAGCACCGGGTAGCCGCCGACCAGGAAGCCCGCAACGTCGCCGGGTTCCAGCCCGGCGATCTCGGGGACAGGTTCCCAGGAACCGCCGGGAAGGTCCCGCCAGCCATGCCCGGCTGTTGCCTCCGCGGGATGGTTCATCCGCACCAGCAGCGCATCCACCGGGATCAACGCAGGCGTGGCAGCCTGCTTCTCCTGCTCGACGACCTCGATGGCCGTCACCTCCGGCGCGGCGGATTCAATCGCCTCCTCGACGGCGAACTTGAGCGTGACGGACGACGACGGGCAGCCCTGGCAGGTGCCGAGCAGCTTCAGCCGCACCACGCCCTCCGGGCTGATATCCATCAGTTCGACGTCACCGCCATGGGACCCAAGATACGGCCGGACGCTGTCCAGCGCCGCGGCTACACGGGCTTCCATGGACTGCGGATGCAGCCCGTGGATCACCAGCAGGCTGGACACGAGGTCGTCGGATGTCAGCGCCGCGAGGGTGCCGTCGTCGAGTTTTCCGCGTTCGTCGAGGATTTCCAGCATCCGTTCCAGACCCGAGCCGTACAGGTCCGTCACCTCGCGGACCAGGTCCTCGGCGCGCTCGCGGGCAACTGCGCCGCCGGCGCCGAGGGCGTCGAGGAGGGTGCCGATCCGGTCGCCCGTCTGCCGCGGCCGGTCCCCGCCGTGCATGGCCGTTACTCGCCGGTCAGGGTCTGGGTGGGTGAGTGCATCGTCTCAAGTGTTTGGCCGTTGCCCAGATACATGTGGACGCCGCAGGGGAGGCACGGGTCAAAGCTGCGGACGGTGCGCATGATGTCGATGCCTTTGAAGTGTTCCCGGTCGTTCTCCTCGAAGATCGGCTGACCCTGCACGGCATCCTCGTATGGGCCGGCCACGCCCGCCGAGTCTGTGGGGCTGGCGTTCCACGGCGTGGGCGGGTAGGGATGGTAGTTGGCGATCTTGCCGTCGCGGATCACCATGTGGTGCGACAGGACGCCGCGCACAGCCTCGGTGAAGCCGCAGCTGATTGCTTCGTCCGGGACCTCGAAGGTTTCCCAGGTCTTGGTGTGGCCGGCGCGGATTTCCTCCAGTGCCTTTTCCGCGAAGTGCAGCGCGGCTGCGGCGGCATACGCCTGGAAGTAGGTGCGGGCCCGGTTGCGCTCCAGCGTGTTGCTCCACTGCGGGATGTTCCACTCGAAGGAAACAGGACCCTTCAGCGCGGTCTTGGGCAGGTTGATCTGGACGCTCGTGCCGGTGGACTTGATGTAGCCGATGTCCACCAGCCCGGCCAGCGCCGTTGCCCAGAGGCGCGCCAGCGGCCCGCCGCCGGTGTCCAGCGCCAGGTTGTTCTGGCCGTCAAACCAGCGCGGGGACATGACCCAGCTGTACTTTTCCGCGAGGTCCCGCTTCTGCGGCCGCGGATTGGTGTGCTGGTTCCAGGGATGCCGCCGGTCCACCGGGTTGCCCAGTGGATCGTGGGTCACGAACATCTCCTGGTCTTCCCAGTCCTCGTAGTAGGAGGAGCCAAGCATGATCCGGATGCCCAGGTTGATCCGCACCAGGTCCGTGGTGACCAGGTTGCCGTCCACCACGACGCCCGGGGTGACGAACATCTTCCGGCCCCATTCGGTCATGTCCTTGTACTCGAAATTGCAGTAGTCGGGGTCCTGGAGCGAGCCCCAGCAGCCCAGCAGCGTGCGCCGCAGCCCCACCTGTTCGTACCCCGGCAGCGCCTCGTAGAAGAAGTCGAAAAGGTCGTCATGCATGGGGACGACTTTCTTCATGAACTCCACGTACCGCATGAGCCGCGTGATGTAGTCCGTCATCAGCTGGATGGTGGCAACTGTACCCACGCCGCCCGGGTAGAGCGTGGAAGGGTGCACGTGGCGCCCCTCCATGAGGCAGAACATTTCGCGGGTTGCCCGGCTGACCTGCAGCGCCTCCCGGTAGAACTCGCCGGTGAAGGGGTTCAGCGAGCGCATGATGTCGGCGATGGTCCGGTAGCCGTGCTCGCCCTCGTGCGGTGCCCGGGTGTTTTCCGCCTTGGCCAGGACGCCGGGGTTGGTCTCGGACACCATCTTTTCGCAGTAGTCCACGCCCACCAGGTTTTCCTGGAAGATGTTGTGGTCGAACATGTACTCAGCCGCTTCGCCCAGGTTCACTATCCACTCACCCAGGTTTGGCGGCTTCACCCCGTACGCCATGTTCTGCGCATAGCAGGAACAGGTGGCGTGGTTGTCCCCGCAAATTCCGCAGATGCGGCTGGTGATGAAATGGGCGTCCCGGGGGTCCTTGCCCTTCATGAAGATGGAGTAGCCCCGGAAGATCGAGGACGTGCTCTTGCACTCCACCACCTGGTTGTTCGCGAAATCGATCTTGGTGTAGATGCCGAGGCTGCCGACGATCCTCGTGATCGGGTCCCAGGCCATCTCCACCAGGTTGTTGTTGTTGTCCGCGCCGCTCCGGGAAGGCATTGGAATCGTGGAGGTCATTTTTCTCGCCTGTCTGGAAGTGGGTGGTTACCAGGTGCGCTGCGCGCCGGTAAGGAGCTCGCGTCCGGGCCGGCGCCATTTCGGCTCCTGGTCCAGGGTGTGGGTGGTGATGCCGCGCAACGCCCGGATGGCGGATCCGTAAGGCCGGATGGTGTTGGTGGAGAGTTTTCCGCCCGGAGGCTCGTCCATGAAGGGCATGAACTTGTCCGGGAAGCCGGGCATAGTGCAGCCGATGCAGATGCCGCCGACGTTCGGGCAGCCGCCGATGCCGTTCATCCAGCCCCGCTTCGGTACGTTGCACTTGACCACCGGGCCCCAGCAGCCGAGTTTGACGATGCACTTGGGGGAGCCGTATTCGGTGGCGAAGTCGCCCTGCTCGTAGTACCCGGCACGGTCGCAGCCCTCGTGGACTGTCTTGCCGAACAGCCAGGTGGGCCGGAGCGCGTCGTCCAGCGGAATCATCGGTGCCTGGCCAGTGGCCTGGTACAGCAGGTAAGTCATGGTCTCGGAGAGATTGTCCGGCTGGATCGGGCAGCCCGGGACGCAGACAATCGGGATGCCTGCCTTCGATCTCCAGTCATAGCCGAGGTAGTCCGGGACTCCCATGGCGCCTGTTGGGTTCCCCGCCATCGCGTGGATCCCGCCGTACGTGGCGCACGTGCCGGCCGCAATGATTGCGGTGGCTTTCGGCGCCAGGCGGTCCAGCCATTCGCTCGTGGTGATGGGCTGGCCCGTCTCGAGATCGTTGCCGAACCCGCACCAGTAGCCGCCGGGGTCGTGGAGTTTTTCGTTGGGGATGGACCCCTCGACCACCAGGACGAACGGTTCCAGTTCCCCACGGTCCGCCTTGCGGAACCACTCCAGGAAGTCGTCGGCTCCTTCCTGGGGTCCGCACTCGAAGTCGATCAGGGGCCAGTGCATGGCAATCCGCGGCAGACCGGGCAGGGCGCCGAGGGCGATCTCTTCGACGCTGGGCTGTGTGGCCGCCGTCAAGGCAACTGAATCGCCGTCGCAGCTAAGTCCGGCGTTGATCCACAGCACGTGAATAAGGGCTTCTTCGGCCTTGATGGATGCTTCGGTAGGCATCGGTGCCTCTTTCGGTGGCCCGTGAGGGCTCAATGTGCGTCTGTCAGAGATTCAGTCAAGGGGTCTGACCGGGATGTCGAACCGTCCAACCAGCCGTACCAGGCAGCCAGGCCTTCGCCGGTGGCGGCCGAGACGGTCAGGAATTCGGCCCGCGGGTTGACCTGCCGGATGCGGCGCAGGCACTCGTCGACGTCGAAATCGACATAGGGGAGCAGGTCCGACTTGTTGACGATCACGAGGTCGGCTGCCATGAACATGTGCGGGTATTTCTGCGGTTTGTCATCACCTTCCGTTACCGAAACGACCACGACCTTGGCAGTTTCGCCAAGGTCGAAAAGAGCTGGGCAAACGAGGTTGCCCACGTTTTCAATAAAGACTGTGGAGCCGGTTTCCGGGTCCAGGGCGTCCAGTCCGCGCCGGAGCATGTCGGCATCGAGATGGCAGCCGGCCCCGGTGTTGATCTGGATGACCGGACGGCCCACTGCGCGGATCCGGTCAGCATCCAGGGACGTTTCCTGGTCCCCTTCAATGACGCCGGCCTGCAAGTGCTCGCCCAGGTCCGTGAGCGTGCGGACCAGGAGCGTTGTCTTGCCGGCGCCGGGCGAACTCATGACGTTGAAGGCCCGGATTCCGCGGCCGGCAAGCCAGCCGCGATTCCTTGCCGCCAGCAGGTCATTCTTGGCCAGCAGGTTCTGTTCGAGTGAGATGGTCTCAGGGTGGCAGAGGGCATGCTGATGGCCGGGGTGTTCGTGCTCGTGTTCGTGCTCGTGTTCGTGCTCGTGGCCATGCTCGTGCTCGTGCTCGTGCTCGCGTTCGTGCTCGTGGCTGTGCCCGTGCTGATGCGGATGCTCATGCCCGTGGGTGTGGTGGGGTTCCTCGAGGGTTGAGACCCTGGTGTTCGCCTCATCGCCGCAGCCGCATGTTGTACACATCTATTACGCCACCTCCACAGACAGCACCATGAGTTCGCGGCCACTGAGAACTTCGACGTCCGCACTTCCGCAGGGGCAAAGCAGGATCAGGTCGGCAAGTTCGAATTTTTGGGCGCAGGTCCGGCAGCGGGCCAGGCCCTGAGGTTCATCGATCTGGAGCCGGGCGCCGGCCAGGGGCGTGCCGGCGGAAACAATGTCAAAGCAGAACCGCATGGCGTCCGGAAGCACGCCGGACAAAGGTCCAATTCGAAGGTTGACGCCGGTTACTGTCCGTTCCCCGGTGCGGTCCAGAACGGTGTCAACAAGGCTCTGCGTGATAGAGAGTTCGTGCATGGCGGCACTCCTTCCTGCCAAGATAGGCTCGCCGCGGATAAAGCGCAACCATCCAAAATGACTCCGGCGTATACTTCCGCTACATAGCGAAGTCATCCCAGCAGTCTGCATCGCATGTGGAACCCGAGGCTCGAACCATGAAGCAAACGGTGGCTGCGCGCTCGGCCCGCAGACGCGGCGGCCGCCGCGACCTGACGGGCCGGGAGTGGGCGTCGATCGGCGGCATGACGGCGTTCGTCGTGCTGCTGCACATCCTGGGCTGGGGCGTGCTGGCGGGTGTGGCGGCGCCGGAAAACGTCCAGTCTGGATCCGCCGGGGCGTTCGGCATTGGCCTCGGAGTTGCGGCCTACACCCTCGGCCTGCGCCACGCTTTCGACGCTGACCACATTGCGGCGATCGACAACATCACCCGCAAGCTCTGCGGCGAGGGCAGGCGCAGGATGTCTGTCGGATTCTGGTTTTCCCTAGGGCACTCGAGCGTGGTGTTCGGCATGTGCGCCCTGCTCGCGGCGGGCATCCGCAGCCTGACGGACCGGAGCGCGGCCGAAGCCACCGAAATCCACTCGGCACTTGGACTGATCGGCACCACCGTCTCGGGCCTGTTCCTTTATTGCATTGGCATCCTGAACCTCGGTGTCCTGCTGGGCATCCTTAAGTCCGTCCGGCGCATGCGCCACGGCGAAGACGGTGAAACCGAAGCGCAGGAGGTGTCCGGCGGCGGCCTGTTAATCCGGGTATTTGGCCGGGCGACACGGTTGATTACGCGCTCCTGGCAGGTGTACGGAGTGGGGCTGCTGTTCGGGTTGGGGTTCGACACCGCCACAGAGGTCAGCCTCCTGATTCTCGCCGGCGGAGCGGCGGCCTCCACCCTTCCCTGGTATGCGATTCTGACGCTGCCCGTGCTGTTTGCCGCCGGCATGAGCCTGCTGGACTCCATCGACGGCTGCTTCATGAACTTCGCCTATGGCTGGGCGCTGTCCAGGCCCGTCCGCAGGATCTATTACAACATCGTCATCACGGGACTTTCCGTCGCCGTCGCACTGGGCATCGGCTCCATCGAACTCATTTCCATCTTCGTGGAAAAGGCCGGGATAAGTTCGGGGCCGCTGGCTGCCATCGGCGGGCTCGACCTCAACTCGGTGGGATACACGGTCGTCGCTTTGTTCGTCTCGACCTGGATCCTTGCGCTGGGAGTCTGGCGCTTCGGCCACATCGAGGAGCGGTGGGCGAGTCCCGTCAGGAACGGTGACGCCGGCCAACGCAGCTAGCGGGCGGCGGCGCCAGCCCCCGGCAGGTGTCCACGGGAGTTACCTGCCAGTTCGCGCTGACGCTAGGGTGGATCCCATGCCGTCGTTCCAGACCAGACTCAAGATCACCGGGCTGAAGCCGGGCAACCCTCCCGAGGCCGTCATGGCCGCCGCTGTGGAGGCCCTGGGCACGCGCCATCACGTGGAATCGAATCAGCTTGACCTCGCGGGCGGCGTGCCGCAACTGAACCTTCGGTTCCTCGTGGAGGCCACCGAATACAGCGGTGAGAACAGCCAGGCGCTGGAATCGGCAGCAATGATGCGCGACGCCGTCGAACGCGTTGCGGTGACTGGCTCGCTTTCGGTGCTCCGCCGCAGCCGCGGCCGGTGGGCGCCCGTCTGACCGTAGCGGCCCCTGCCGTTTAGGGGGCAGGCTCTGCCGGACCGCCCGGTTCGTCCACCGGGGACCGGCTGCCGCGGCGCCGGGTGGCGATAATCCCGACGACGGCGCCGATCACCAGGCCTGCGGCCACCCCGATGAGCGAACTTGCCCAGAAGGGAAGCCCAGTGGTGGAACCGGTGAAGTAGCCGAGTCCCACGAGCCAGGTGGCCCAGAGCACCGCGCCCAGCCCGGCGCAGAGGCTGAAGCCGCGCGTCGAGACGTCTGCGATCCCGGCGGCAGCGGACGTCGCGAGCCGTCCGCCGGGAATGAACCGGGCACCGATGATGGTGCCGTACGTCGAGGATCGGCCCGCTTTGGCAATGGCTTCGTGGATGCCGTGGTGTATTTTCCGGCCCCACCGCCAGTGGTCCAGGACATGGCTCAGCCGGCGTTTGAAGAGCTGGAACACCACCACGTCGCCCACCCAGGAGGCTGCAGCAGCCAGCAGGCCGATCACGAACAGGTTGGCGC
Source organism: Arthrobacter sp. 05T444 (assembly GCF_056395905.1). Classification (NCBI taxonomy): domain Bacteria; kingdom Bacillati; phylum Actinomycetota; class Actinomycetes; order Micrococcales; family Micrococcaceae; genus Arthrobacter; species Arthrobacter sp. 05T444. The sequence goes on along the minus strand of NZ_JBFTKK010000007.1, from coordinate 84,206 downwards.
GGCCCTCGGCGGAGAGTGCGCCGCCGGTGATCAGGACCATCTCGGACGGGATTGGCGGGAAGATGGCGTCGCCGAGTACCGCCGGAATGATCCAGAAGTAGATCGCGGCTCCCCAGGTGTCCGCGTTGCCGAAGTCCATTGGCACAAGGTACCGCACTTGCGCGTCAGGACTTGCGCGTCAGGCCCACGGAGTGACGAGGATGCGCTTGAAAAGAGCGTTGTAGTTGTAGCCGGACGTGCCGTTGGTCATGATCACCGCGCCGAGGTTCCGGCCGGGGTAGAGGCGCATGACATTCCAGAACCCGATGCCCGTGCCGAAGTGTTCGACGTAGTTCGCACCGCTGCCGGTTGCGGGTTTCCGGAACCAGCCCTGGCCGTGCCGGAAACGGTTGCCCTGGACGGTGAGCCTGCGCATCGTTTGTGCGGTGGCCTCCCGGAGAATCCGGTGCTGACCGTGCATGCCGTCGTTGAGGTGAAGCTGGACGAACGCGGCGGCATCGGTCACAGGTCCCACCAGGCCCCCATAGCCGGCGCCGTCCACCAGGAAGGGATTCAGCGCGGTCTGGGAACCCTGCCGCGGCCCGGCAATGCCTTCCGGAAGGACCGCGGAAAGAAGCGGGGTGGCGGTCCGCGGAACCCTCACGTAGCCCGTGGCCGCGGGCCGCCCGGGTGCATAGGCAAACCCGGTGGCGGCCATTCCCAGCGGGTCCAGGACTGACCGCCGGACGTAGCTGTCAAAGGGCTCACCGGTGACCCGCCGGATGATTTCCGCCACCACCAGATACCCGACGTTCGAATATCTGCCGGCCTTGCCCACGGGATACCTGAACGGTCGGCGCATCCCCAGGATTCTCCGGAGCATTTCCCCTTGGTCCGGGCCGGGCTCCCCGGCCCGATGGATCCATTTGAGCGGCAGCGGGTTGCCCAAGCCCGACGAATGCGTGAGGAGGTGCTGAACCGTGGGCTGCCGGTCACCCGGTGCCCGGACAAGGTCGACGTACTCGCTGACGGGAGCGTCGAGGTCCAGCCGCCCCTCGTCTGCGAGCTTCAACGCTGCGGTTGCGGTCACCGGCTTGGTCATGGAAAACCAGAGATACGCGGTATCGGCCGTAGCCGGCGTGCCGCGGCCAAGATCGGCGAATCCGAGTGCGTCCGTATGCACCAGGCCGCTCCGGGAGACTACCGCGAGCGACATCCCGGGAACGTGCGCACGGGTCATGAGCTCCCGCATCTCCGCCCGGATGGCGTCCCGGCGGTCATCCCCGGTGGATTCAGGCGCGGCTGGATCGGGCATCGTCAAGGCTCCGTTGTTGCAGGGTCCCGCATTCAGTAGAAGGGCCGGACTCCGGCACGTCAAGCCCTGCCGGTGTCCATGGCCGCGCCCGCTTCACGACCTTGGCGCGCGGCTCTTCGCCACTGCCCTTCGCCACTGCCCTTCGCCACCGCTCTTCGCCACTGCCCTTCGCCACTGCCCTTCGCCACCGCTCTTCGCCACTGCCCGCTGCAGTGTCACACTGGCTGCATGCGGATTGACATTGTTCAGGGCGACATCACCGCGCGGCAAGTGGAAGCCATTGTGAACGCGGCCAATTCCTCGCTTCTGGGCGGCGGCGGTGTGGACGGCGCGATTCACCGTGCAGCCGGGCCGGAACTGCTGGAGGCCTGCCGCCTGCTGCGGGCTACGGAGCTGCAGCACGGACTGGCGGTCGGTGCGGCCGTGGCCACTCCCGGATTCCGGCTGCAGGCCCGGTGGGTCATCCACACCGTTGGCCCGAACCGCCATGCCGGGCAGACCAATCCGGCGCTGCTTGCCTCCTGCTTTACCGAAAGCCTGCGGATTGCGGAGGAGCTCGGCGTCCGGTCCCTGGCGTTTCCTGCCGTCGGTGCAGGCGTTTACGGCTGGGATGCCCGCAAGGTTGCGCAGGTGGGATTCGAGGCGGTCCGCGCCTACACCAGCCGCCCAGTCGAAGCCGGGGTGCCGAGGGTGGAGCTCGTGGAATTCGTGCTCTTCGGCGATGAGACGGCGGAAATTTTCCGGGCAGCTCTCGACGAGAGCAGTGGCGGCTCCGGCCAGGCGTAACGCCAACCGGGGCCAGCACACCAGGCCGGACGGTTACGGGCCGGACGGTTAACGGGCTTCGCTCAGCTCGAGCCTGCTGCGGTACTCCACGGGCTTCCCGGTGATCGGGTCCACGAAGCGGATGCCCCGGGCGAGGAGCTGGAGGGGCTTCGTGTAGTCGTCGGGGGCTTTGTCCAGCAGCTCCGGATAAAACGCATCGTGCAGGATGCCCAGGCCCAGCGAGGCCATATGCACCCGCAGCTGGTGCGTCTTGCCCGAGTGCGGCTCCAGCCGATAAAGTCCGCGGCGCCGTGCGGGGTTGTGGTGGGCAGCTGTGCCGCCGTGCCTGCCGGCGGCGGGGGAGGCAGCGGCGGGATGACCGCCGTCGGGAGTTCCGGCGTCGAACGTCCTCAGCAGGTCAATCCGGGTCTCGGCGTTGGGTTCGCCGTCGATGACCTCGGCGAGCAGGTAGCTGCGGGACTTGGTCATCCGGTTCCGGACAACGGCCGGGAACTCGACGGCGGCGTGCCCTGCCGACGGCTTCGCGGCGGCCACGCACTCGTACTCCTTCTGCACCTGGCGCTTTTCGAAGAGAACCTGATACCTGCCGCGGGTCTCCGGGTTGGTCGAGAGGAGCAGGATGCCGGCTGTCATGCGGTCCAGCCGGTGCATGGGGATCAGGTCCGGAAGGTTCAGCTGGTTCCGCAGCCGCACCAGCGCCGACTCCTGGATGTAGGTGCCGCCGGGCGTGGTGGGCAGGAAGTGCGGCTTGTCCACCACCAGGAGATGTTCATTCTGGTGGAGGATGCTCAGCTCGACTGGCAAGCGTGTTTCCGTCGGAAGCGTGCGGTAGTACCAGATGAAAGTGTGGTCCTCTAACCTGGTGCGCCGGTCCAGGGGGACGCCGCCTTCGCCCACGATCTCGCCGGCCGCGAACCTGTCCTCGATGCCCTGCGGATCGATGTGCCCCCAGCGGTGCATCATGTAGTCCATCGCGGTGGTCCACGGCCCTTCGTCCGGCAGGCGGAGGCGGGTCGCGTTCACGCCGTCGCGCACGGGAAGGGGGGATTGCATCACCGGTCCATTCTACGTGCCGTGCCCTGGGCGCCGTTTCGACGGTTCCTGCACTGCTGGATGTTGCGCATATCGAGTAACCGCGAGCTACCGACGAGAAAAAAGTTCTTGACAAATAAAGTTGTCGGTGGGCAGACTGGAGGCATGTTGGATATCGAAGTGATTGAGGATCCCTCAGCGGCCGAGGCTTCGCTGGATCCCATCCGCACGCGCATCCTCTGTGAGCTCGCAGAGCCGGGGTCCGCCACGCAGCTTGCAGGCAAGGTGGGGCTGCCGCGGCAGAAGGTGAACTACCACCTCAAGGCTCTCGAGCGGCACGGCCTGGTGGAGCTCGTGGAGGAGCGCCGCAAGGGCAATGTCACCGAGCGGGTGCTGCAGGCCACGGCCGCATCGTACCTGATCTCACCGGCGGCGCTGGCCTCCGTGGCGCCGGACCCGCACAGGTTCTCGGACCGCTTCTCGGCCTTTTGGCTGCTGGCGCTCGCCGGCCGCATGGTCCAGGAAGTCGGCAAGCTTATCGCCGGTGCTGCCGCGGCCAGGCAAAAGCTCGCCACGTTCGCGATCGACGGCGAGATCACGTTCCGTTCCGCCGCGGAGCGTGCGGCCTTCGCCGAAGAGCTCGGTGTCGCTGTCACACGGCTCGTGGACAAGTATCACGACGGCGGTGCTGCCGCCGGCGCACGCAGTGCGGCCTCGGGCGGGGGCGGACGAAAGCACCGGCTCGTCGTCGCGCTCCATCCGACGCTCAAGCCGGTCGAACCAACATTGGCGGAGCCCAGCCCGGCCACCACCACAGGCATAACCGCAACATCACCAGCTAAGGAGCAGGACAATGACTGACGACCGCGAATTCGAGATTGTTTTCGACACCGAACTGCCTGGCACTCCGGAGCGTGTCTGGGAGGCCGTCACCAAGGACACCCCGGCGTGGATGTTCCCCACGGACCAGTGGCCCGCTGTCCGCACGGTCGACGAATACCCCGGCCACCTCGTGACGCGCATGGACGGGCCGGACGGCTGGTTCAACCAGCTGGAGCACGTGCTGGAACCGCTCGACGGCGGTCGCACCAAACTCCACTACGTCCACAGCGGCATCTTCGTGGACAACTGGGATGAACAGTATGACGGCGCCAGCAAGCACACCGAGTTCTACCTGCACGCCCTGGGGCAGTACCTCAGGCACTTCGACGGCAGGCCGGTGGTGTTTACGGACGTGCAGGCGCCCGCGTCCTCGCAGACGCCGGACGGCTTTATGCAGCTGAAGAAAGCGCTCCGTGTGGAAGGCTCGTCCGCGGGCGATGCGGTGGAGACAGAGCTCGACGGCGTGGGGCGGTTGTCGGGGGTAGTGGACTTCTCCAATGAGCACTTCCTCGGCCTGCGTACCGGGAACGCCCTGTACCGGTTCTTCGGCCGCAACTCCTTCGGCGCGCCGGTTGGCATGACTGTGCACGACTTCAGCGGCAGCGGCGATTCCGAGGCCACGGCCGCAGCCTGGGGCGGCTTCCTGGCCAGGGTCTACGCCTAACAGCCTCAGGACCCGAAAACGGTCTGGGACGCCCTCTCACTTCCTGCGGCTTAAACCGGAACGCTCTCTCACCTCCTGTCGCTGAAACCGAAACGCTCTCTCACGCGGTGAGGGAGCGTTCCGGTTTCGTGCGTGAGGTGAGAGAGCGTCGGCCCGGATCGTGCGTGAGGTGAGAGAGCGTCGGCCCGGATCGTGCGTGAGGTGAGAGAGCGTCGGCCCGGATCGTGCGTGAGGTGAGAGAGCGTCGGCCCGGATCGTGCAGGAGGTGAGAGAGCGTCAGCAAGCCATTGGGTATCACGCGATGGCTGCGGCCGGGGAGTCCTTGAGTGTTCTGCGCAGCTGCGGGGCCGCGTCCAGCCGCTCTTGGGCGGAGCGTAAAGCCAGGACGGCCGTTTCGAGCTTGTCCGGCGGCAGGGTGAACGGCACGCGGAGATGGTTCTCAAAGACGCCGCCCACGCCGAAGCGCGGGCCGGCCGCGAGCCGGATGCCGAACTCGGGCGCGATAACGGTCAGTGCCGTGCTGCTGGCGGCGGGCAGCCGGCACCAGACGGCCAGGCCGCCGGAGGGCCGTTCAGGCTGCCACTGCGGCAGGTGCGCCCGCAGCAGATCCAGCAGCGCGGCGCGGCTTTCCCTCATCGCGTCCAGCCGGGCCGGCAGGGGCTCTGTGAGGGTGCGCACCAGATGGGCGGCCGCCAGCTGCTCCACCACCGGTCCGCCCAGGTCCATGGTGGTCCGGGCGGCGGCGAAGCGCTGGATCAGGCTTTCTGACGCGCGGATCCAGCCGGTACGCAATCCTGCCCAGTGAGACTTGCTCAGTGATCCGATGGAAACCACCGCGGGGCTGAAGGAAGCGAGCGGCGCCGCGGTCCCGCCGTCGAGGTTCAACTCACGGAGGGTTTCATCCGCCACCAGGACCGTGCCGGACGCGGTGGCGGCGCGGACCAGCCGGCGGCGCTGGGCGTCGGACATGAGCCGGCCGGTGGGGTTGTGGAAGTCGGGGACCATGTAGGCCAGTCTGGGGCGCTGCTGCATCAGCGCTGCCTCCACGGCGTCCAGGTCCCACCCCATTTCAGGTGTGGGACGCAGGGCCACCGGAACCATCCGGCAGCCCGTTGCCCGGATGGCATCGAGGGCGTTCGGATAGGTGGGGTGCTCCACCAGCACCTTGTCCTGCCTGCCCACCATGGCACGCAGCACGATGTTCAGCGCATGTTGCGCACCGGACGTCACCAGGATCTGGGCGGGCGTGGTGGATACCCCGACGGCGGTGTACCGGCCGGCGATTGCCTCCCGGAGCGCGGGGACGCCCAGTGCGTCATAGCCGAAACCAGGCAGCAGTGCCGGCAGCTCGGTCAGGGCGGCAGCAAACGCCCGGTGCACTACTTCGCCGCTGGCCGGGAGGGAGGCGTAGGCCAGGTCGATGACACCGTCGGGGACTGCGAGTCCCGGCGCGCCCGACAGTCCCGCGCGGGCTGCTGCGTCGGTCCCGGGAGCACGGTCCGAGCTGCTGGGCAGGCAGGTGCGTCCGCGGGTGCCCTGGCCGCTGCTGAGAAAGCCCTGCTCGCGCAGGCTTGAATAGGCCGCTGTCACGGTGGTGCGGCTCACGGCCAGAGTCGCGGCCAGCGTCCGCTCGCTCGGGAGCGCGGTTCCCAGCGGAATGCGTCCGTCCAGGACGAGGAGGCGGACGACGTCGGCCAGCTCGCGGTAGGCGGGTGTGGCACCGAGGTGCCACTGGCCCAGAAGGCGCGCGAGGGCCGTGGGGCTGAGGGATCCGGACATAAGGCCAGTATCTCAGACTGGCTATGGAAATCAATGCCAGTTGCGGTCAGGATGGTTCAATGATGACTCGCAGACTCCTCCAACTCTTCACCGGCCTTGCCATGTACGGCCTTTCCTTGGCGTTGTTCATCCGCGCCGGACTTGGCCTTGATCCGTGGGACGTGTTTCACCAGGGAATTGCCGGCAGGACCGGGCTGAGTATTGGCCTGGTGGTGATCATCGTCAGTTTCCTGGTGCTGCTGCTCTGGATCCCGCTGAGGCAGTGGCCCGGATTCGGCACACTCTGCAACGCGGTGCTTGTGGGCGTGTTCGCCGACGTTGGATTGGCGCTGATCCCGGTGTTTTCCCATCTCGGCGGCCAGATTGCCATGCTCGGCGGGGCCGTGGTGCTCAATGGGATCGCGTCCGCCTGCTACATCGGTGCACGGTTCGGTCCGGGAGCCCGCGACGGACTGATGACCGGCCTGGCCCGGCGCACCGGATGGTCCGTCCGGATGTCCCGGACCCTCATCGAAGTGGTGGTCCTGGGCACGGGTTGGCTGCTTGGCGGCTCCGTGGGTGTGGGTACCGTGGTGTACGCCCTGGCCATCGGGCCGTTGGTCCAGGTTCTGTTGCCGCGCTTCATGGTCCCCGCCGCCGGGACGGGGCGCGGTGCCCGCGGGGACGCTGCCGGCCGCGTGGAAGAGGCCGAAGCGCCGGTGGCCGCGTCCTGACGAGGCGGATGGCCCGCCGTGACAAGCAAATGGCGTGGCGACGCGCGAATGCACGCGTCGTCACGCCGTTTCCGTGTACCCCTCGCGGTCTGCGCGTCCTGTCAGGCCCCGCCGGTTCCAAGCAGGGGCTGGCACTTGGGGCAGAAGTAGATGTCGCGCTCCTCGGTCACCAGGTCCGGCGCCAAACGCGGAGCGCCCGACCTCGACGCGGTGGATGCGGGCGTGGCTGACCCGGGCGCACCGCCGCGCGGCACGCTCTTGCCCAATACCCCGTGGCGGATTGGAGTCCGGCAGCGAAGGCACGGCTGGTGTTCACGCCGGTAGACCCAGTACCCCGGACGGCCCGCAGCCCGGCCCACCGGCGTCCCGCGCGCGTTGAGCACGGTAGTCCGGCGGCCCGGGCCGAGGTTGGCCTCGAGAAGCTGCTTCGCATCTGCGAACATGGCGGGCAGATCCGCCGCGGCCGCGACTGGCGAGGCCGGGTGGATTCCTGCGAGGAAGCACACCTCGCAGCGATAGATGTTGCCGATGCCGGCAAGGTTGCGCTGGTCCAGGAGGGCGACGCCGATCGGCACCTCGGGCGCTGAAGCCACGCGCCGCTCCGCCTCGGCCGGATCCCAGCCAGGGCCCAGCAGGTCCGGCCCCAGATGCCCCACGGCCCTGTCCTCCTCGGACGTCCGGATGACCTCAAGCAGTCCGAGGGAGAAGCCGACGGCGTCTGCCGCGGGAGTGCGGAGCACGCACCGGGCGGTGAATCCCGGTTTCCGCCACCGGCCGCCGGGCGGGTAGACCTGCCAGCTGCCCTCCATCTTGAGGTGCGAATGGATGGTCAGCCGTTCCTCGGCCGGACTGACCAGGCGCATGAGCAGGTGCTTGCCCCGCGGCACCACTTCTTCCATGGTCCAGCCCTGAAGGTTCAGCGTGGCGAAGCGCGGCACGCGGAAGTCCGAGGCGATGAGTTTCTGGCCGGCCAGGGCGCCGTGCAGCTGGTTGGCGGCCCGCCACACGGAATCGCCCTCAGGCACGGATCCTCAGTCCTTTCGGGGTGGAGTAGGCGCCGGCCGCCGTCAGCGCCACTGCGGCCGGCGTGTCCAGGATGCCGTGGCCGTTGACCTTTTCCATAACAAGCTTGTCCACGGCTCCGCGCTTCACGACGTCGACGAGGGCCGCGCCGGCCGCGGCAAGGACGGGTTCGTCTTCGGTGAAGACGAGGAGTGTCTTGCCGCCGCGTTCGACGTAAAGTGACAGGGCGCCGTCCACCAGGACGACAAGGGCCCCCGCCTTGCGGCCCGGACGGTGCCCGCTGCCCGCTTCCACGCTCAGGGCCGGCCAGGACAGTGCGGCACCGTACGGGTTGGCAGGGTCAGTGGCGGCCAGCGCCAAGGCCACCGGCTCCGGCTTGGCCAGCTGTGTGTCCTCGGAGTATGAGCGCAGGCGGTCCACCGTGGCCGGCACGGCGAACTGGGCCGCGCCGAGGTGTTCGATGAAGTAGCCGCGCCGGCAGCGTCCGGCTTCCTCAAGCCTGGCCAGCACCTTGTACATGAGTCCGAATCCGCCCAGGATGTTCTCCGCCATGACCGAGCCGCGGGTGACCACGCCGTACCTGTCCAAAAGCAGCTCCGCGATGGCGCGCGCGTGGATCGTGGGATCGAGCTCCGGGGACGGCAGAGCAGACCACCGCCCGGCTGCCAGCGGCGGAGTAGGAGCCGAACCGGTGACTGAGCCGTACCGTCCGCCGGCCAGCCCAGGAGAGCCCAGCAGTCCCGTGCCGTGTGACCGTCCCAGCCGGCTCATCCGCGGAGCCCGTGATCGGGGTGCCCTGGCTACCTGGCGGTGGGCAGTGTGCCCGCCGGCGATGAGTGACCGTACGGGCGCGAACGTGTCGCCGGTGACCCTGCCGGCCCATGCAAGGTCCCACAGCGCGGAGACGACGTCCTGGTCGCTGAGAACTGCATCCATTCCGCCGGCAATGTCCGTCAGCTGGCGGAAGAAATAGCCGCCGCCGTTGGTCTGCAAATGGTCCAGCAGCCGCTGCTGGGCGTCGCCGGGCTCAAAGTCGATCGCCGGATTCAGCGTCAGTTCCGCGGAGTCGGCCAGATGCAGGCTGACCCAGCCGTCATTGCCGGGGAGGGAGCCGGCACCGGACCAGAGGACCTCGCCCGCGGCCATGAGCTCGTCCAGCATGGCTGGCTGGTAGTTGGATACCCGGCTGGCCAGCACCAGGGGTTCCCAGGCCGACGCCGGAATGGGCACGCCGGACAGCTGATCGATGGCCGTGACGATGCCGTCCAGGCCGCGCAGGGCGGGCTGGCCGCGGCCGGCCCCGGGGGCGCGGACGTTTTGCCAGGCGGGCAGGAACCGCCCGTACGCAGTGGCGTCCACCGGCTCCACCTCGGCGCGCAGCGCGGCGAGGGAACGGCGGCGGAGCTTGCGGAGTACCTCGGCGTCGCACCATTCGCTGCCGGCCGGGCCAATGATGATTGCCGGTGCGGCAGCGTCCTCGGCAGGGGACGGCTCCGCCGGGGGCTCGACCTCGGCCGCGATCGCAGCATCAGGAGCCTGGGCAGGGCCGGCGCTTTGACCTTGGGTTACGGGGCCTGTGGTCAGGCTCGCAACCTGCTCGACGTGGGGCCGGAACTCGCCCTCCACCACGCGGCCGTCGGCGGCGAGCCTCTTCAGTGCCGTGCCGACGACGGCGACACCAAGTCCCAGCCTTGCAGCGGCCTCCGCAGCGGTAAACGGACCGTGCGTGCGCGCGTAGCGTGAGACGAGGTCGCCCAAGGGATCCGCCACCGGCTCAATGAAGGCAAGGGGCACGCCCATCGGCAGGGGGACCCCGATGGCGTCGCGCAGCCGGGCTGCATCTTCCACCGCGGCAAATCTCTCGGTGCCGCCGATGCTCACCTTGATGGCGCGGTTCGCGCGCTGGAGGGCGGCGAGGTGCGCGACGGCGTCCGTCAGAGGAGGCTCGGTGGCCCGGGTTTCGACGGGCTCAACCAGCGAGGTTTCGACAGGCTCAACCAGCGCGGTTTCGACGGGCTCAACCAGCGCGGTTTCGACGGGCTCAACCAGCGGGCTGGCGACCTGGGTTTCGACGGGCCCAACCGGCGCGGTTTCGACGGGCTCAACCGGCGGAGCCAGCCTGGCCGCCACCTCTTCCGGCGACAGCGGACCGAGCAGCCGCAGGAGGTCGGCGACGCCTTCGAGTCCGCGGACTTTCCGGTCGGCGGCCAGGCGCTGCAGTTCCAGCTCCGTGCCCTCAATGACCCTGGCATCCAGCAGTTCCCGCAGTTCTACGCGGCCCAGCAGTTCGTTGAGCAGGGTGGAATCGAGCGCCAGCGCGGCGGCCCGGCGCTCGGCCAGAGGGGAGTCGCCTTCGTAAAGGAACTGTGCCACGTACCCGAACAACAACGACTTGGCGAACGGCGAAGGCTGCTGGGTGGTGGTCTGCACGATCCTGAGCTCACGGCGTTCCACGGACGCGGCGATTTCTTTCAGGGCCGGCAGATCGTAGACATCCTGAAGGCATTCGCGGACAGTTTCCAGCACGATCGGGAAGGTCGGGTATTTCCGGGCGACGTCGAGCAACTGGGCGGACCGCTGGCGCTGCTGCCACAGCGGCTGCCGCTTGCCCGGAGTCTGTCGCGGCAGCAGCAGGGCGCGGGCTGCACATTCGCGGAAGCGGGAGGCGAACAGGGCGCTGCCGCCCACTTCGGCCGTCACGATCTGTTCGAGCTCCTCCGGGTCGAACAGGAACAGTTCGGCCCCGGGCGGTTCGTCCTCCATCATCGGAACGCGCAGCACGATGCCGTCGTCCGCGGCCATGGCGGAGCCGTCCAGGCCGTAGCGCTGGTGAAGCCGCTGGCCCACGGCCAGTGCCCACGGCGCATGCACGGGCATCCCGAAGGGGCTGTGGAGAATGACACGCCAGTCGCCGAGTTCATCGTGGAAGCGTTCCACCACGAGGGTGGTGTCACTGGGCACCACTTCGGTGGCCAGCTTCTGCTCGCTGAGGTACTGCAGCAGGTTGTTGGCGGCGAAGTCGTCGAGGCCGCTGGCCTTGCAGCGGTCGGTGGCAGGGCCGACGTCGGACGCTGACAGTTCCCGGACGAACGCGCCGAGGGCGCGGCCCAGGTCGACCGGCCGGCCCAGGGAGTCCCCTTTCCAGAACGGGAGCTTCCCCGGCTGGCCGAAAGCGGGGGAGACAAGCACGCGGTCGTGGGTGATGTCCTCGATCTTCCAGCTCGTGGCACCGAGGGCGAAGATGTCGCCGACCCGGGACTCGTAGACCATCTCCTCGTCGAGTTCGCCAACGCGCCGCCCGCCCTTGGCCGGGGACGGTGTGCCGGACGCTCTGCCATCCGCGCCTGGTCCGGCGGGTGAGGCCGCACCCTCCGACTCGGTGCCGATGATGTACACGCCAAACAGGCCCCTGTCCGGGATGGTCCCGCCGGACGTGACGGCAAGCCGCTGTGCTCCGGGCCTGCCCTCGATGGTCCCGGCGTTCCGGTCCCAGATAATCCGCGGACGAAGTTCGGCGAATTCATCGGAGGGATAACGGCCTGCCAGGAGGTCCAAGGTGGCCTCGAAGGCGGAGCGGGGGAGAGTGGCGAACGGCGCCGAACGCCGTACGGTGGCGAACCACTCCTCGACGTCGATGCTGCCAAGCGCGGTGGCCGCAACCGTCTGCTGGGCCAGGATGTCCAGCGGATTGGCCGGAACGCTGAGCCGCTCGATTTTTCCGCCGAGCATCCGCTCCACGGTGATGGCCGTATGGACGAGGTCCGCCCGGTGCTTCGGAAACAGGACGCCCTGCGAGACTTCGCCCACCTGGTGCCCGGCGCGGCCCACGCGCTGCAGCCCGCTGGCCACCGAGGGTGGCGATTCCACCTGGACCACGAGGTCAACGGCGCCCATGTCGATGCCGAGTTCCAGCGATGACGTGGCCACGACGCAGCGCAGCCGTCCGGACTTCAGATCGTCCTCGATCAGTGCCCGCTGGTCCTTTGACACGGAGCCGTGGTGGGCCCTGGCGAGCAGCGGCTCGGCGCCTGCGGTGCTCCCGGCCTGGGCCATCATGTGTGCCGGCGTGCCCGTGGACGTCGGGACGCCCCCGGACAGTGCCGGCACCGGGTCCTCCCAGCCGCCGCCCCCGACGGCCAGGAGCTGCCGTTCGGCGTGGATCTCATTCAGCCGTGCGGTCAGCCGCTCCGCGAGCCGCCGCGAGTTGGCAAAAACAATGGTGGACTGGTTGGCCAGCACCAGGTCCACGATTTTCTCCTCCACGTGCGGCCAGATGGAGGCCTGGGGCTGCAGCCCCGAGGCAGGGCCGGAGTCGAAGGCGCCGGCGGTGCCCTGGAGGTCAGACATGTCCTCCACCGGGACTGACACTGTGAGGTCCCAGTTCTTGCGGGAAGGGGGTGCCACGATCTCCACCGGGGCGGAGCCGGCCAGGAACTGCGCCACGAGCTCCCGTGGCTCTACTGTGGCGGAGAGTCCAATCCGCTGGGCCGGCGTGGGCAGCAGTGCATCAAGCCGCTCCAGCGACACCGCGAGGTGGGCGCCCCGCTTGGTGCCGGCCACGGCATGGACCTCGTCCACGATGATGGTGTCCACCTCGCTGAGCGTTTCCCGGGCCTTGGAGGTAAGCATGAGGAACAGTGATTCCGGGGTGGTGATGAGGATGTCCGGCGGGTTGCTGAGCAGGGCCCGCCGGTCGGATGCGGGGGTGTCCCCGGACCTGACGCCCACGGTGATGAGCGGCGCAGGGAGGTCCAGGCGCTTGGCTGTCTGCGTAATGCCGATGAGGGGTGAGCGGAGGTTGCGTTCGACGTCGACGCCAAGCGCCTTGAGCGGCGAAATGTACAGTACGCGGGTTTTCCGCTTCGGCCGTTTGGCCCTGGGCCGTTTGCCCTCGGAAGAAGCCTCGAGCCCGGGCAATTCGGCGGCCACCGCCGCTCCGGAAACCAGCAGCCGGTCCAGCGCCCACAGGAAGGCGGCGAGCGTCTTTCCGGAGCCGGTGGGGGCAACAACCAGGGCGTGCGAACCCGAGGAGATGGCTTTCCAGGCGCCCTGCTGGGCGGGCGTCGGCTCGGCGAAGGCACCAAGGAACCACTCGCGGGTGGGCCGGCTGAACTGGCCCATGGTGTCCACCGAAGATGTGCCGCCGGATGTGCCGGCGGTCCCCTGCGACTGCATGCCTCCATCATGCCCTAACGCACTGACAGTATTCCCGGCGCCTTGGATTGCGGGCGTGAGCCGGCCAGAAGCGGCTACTCGGCCGGCGGAAGGTTGTGTGTTGCCGGCCCTTCGAGCAGCTGCCCGTCGCTGCTGAAGCGGGAGCCGTGCAAGGGGCAGTCCCAGGATTTCTCATTGTCGTTCCAGTGCACGATTCCACCCAGATGCGTGCAGACGGCGGACAGGGAGCAGGATGCCCCGTTCACTGTCGACGTTGCCACCGGCTTGCGGCCGCGAAGGGTGACGGTGCCCGTGCCTTCCGCCGGCGCGGCGGTGCCGTACTGGGGCAGTTTCTTCAGTCCGGCCTTGCCCCAGTCCTTCGCGATCGTGGCTGCCACGCCGGCGTTGAGCGCCACGGCGGATGCTGCGCCCAGCGGGGACGTGACACGGCGGTGGATGGTGTCGGCCCACGGCAAGTGGCCGCCGAGGATGTCCGCGGCGATGCTGAGCGACGCGGACACTGCGTTGGTCATTCCCCACTTGTTGTACCCGGTGGCGAAGAAAATCCGGCCCCGGCCGCGGGGAAGTTTTCCGAAGAAAGGCATGAGGTTCGAGGCCTGGTAATCCTGGGCGGACCACGTGTGCGTCACCGCGGAGCCGGGAAAGTGCGAGCCCGCCCAGGCCAGGAGCTCGTCCAGGTGCGCCTGCTCCGACCCTGACGTCCCTACCGGATGGCCGTTGCCGCCCACCAGCAGCAGGCGCCGGCCGTCCGCCGGGTAGTCGCGCAACGACCGGACCGGTTGCTCCACGGACAGGTACATGCCCTCGGGCGGCGCCGAAGATCCGGACAGCTCCAGCGCGGCGGCGTAGGAGCGGTTGGGCTTGAGCTTGGCAAAGTACAGGCCGCGGTTCAGGATCGGCGTGCCGGTGGCCAGCACCACTTCGTTGGCGCGCACCGCACCGCGGTCCGTCTCGACCGTGGACGGGCCTGTTCCGCTCACATTCTGGACCCGGACGCCGGACACGATGGTGCCGCCGTGCGAGCGGACGTCCTCGGCCAGGGCAAGGACAACGTCCATGGGATTAATCTGGGCCTGCCCGCGGAGGCGCACGGATCCGTGGACGGGGAACGGGAGGCCGGCGTCGCGCACGTAGTCCACCTCGACGCCGGCGGCCAGTGCCACGGCGAGCTCCGCGCGTAGCGTTTCGGCACCCTTCGGCGTGGTGGCGTAGGTATAGGCGTCACGTTCCTGGAACGGAAGCCTGCGGGTTTCCAGATACCTCAGCAGCCAGGCCTGCCCTTCGCGGTTGGCCGCCACATAGGCATCCACAATCTTCTCGGAGTACTGCTGCCGGAGCTCCGAGAGGACGGTTCCCTGCAGCAGCGTGACTTTGGCTGTGGTGTTGCCGGTGGTCACGGCGCCAGGGCTCCTGGCTTCGAGCACGAGGACGTTCTTACCTGATCGTGCCAGCAGGAGCGCCGTGACCAGTCCCGTGAGGCCGGCGCCAACGATGACAGTGTCGTACGCCTCCCCCTGGCGGAAGTCGTCTCCGCTGAAAGTGTCGGTGCGGTCCAACCAAAGCGACGTCACGTAGATCAACCTGCCTTAAACGGTAGCCAGCCCGGGGCCCAAACCTGCGTCGGGCCCGGCCTGCCGGCAAAGACCTGACGTAACCGACAGTGTACTGACGGATGCACGGCGGAGAAACAGCTGCAGGACCGGAACATGTGCCCTAATCAGCGGGCCTGGAACGCACCGACAGTCAAGAGCTCAATGGAGGCGTTGCTGCAGGCGTCTGACGGCCTGGCCACGAAAAGGGAAGCTGTGTCCTCGGGCGGGTAGATCCGGAATCCTGCAGCCTGCACACGGACGCAGTCAGGGTAGTTGTGGGCCTGCGTGTAGCGCAGCACGGCGCTTCCCGCTTGTCCGGGAGCCAGCAGCACATCGGTCACCGGCGCGGACGTGTCCCGCTGGGCGGGCGCGCCGATCGGCTTGCCGTTGGGGCCGCTGGTCAGCGAGACGCCGGCGAAGCCCTTGAGGTGGCAGGAAGCCGTGCCGCTGTTGGTCAGGATCAGCTGCATGTAGACGCTGCCGGCGGCGCCGCCGCCGGTGGAATCCGTGGAGGCTTTCAGGGCGGATGCCTTGCAGAGCTGGCTTCCGGCACCGGTGGATGCCGGCGAGGATGTGGCGCTGGCGGCTGTGGGCCTGGTCGGCGTCGCTGAAGGCGCCGCTGCCGACGAGGACGACGGCGGGGCGGACGTTTCGGGGGCCGCTTGGCTGGTGCTCGCGGAGGCGGATCCTGCCGCCGGTTCCGTGCCCGACTGGCCGGCCGGCTGGCTTGGTCCGCAGGCGGTGAGCAAAAGCGCCAGGGCGGCAGCCGCCGTCGTGCCTATCAGTCCATTGTTGATTCGCTGAAGCCTCATGGCATTAACATTGCGGCCCTTTTTGCCTGAGTCAACGAAGCCACGGCCCCCTGGCCGATTTGGTGCCCGGATTGTGACATCCGGACCCTGGAAGCATGCGGAGCTCGGCCGGGTGAACCGGCCGCCGGGTGGCCTGCGGCGCTGCCGATCGGATGGCCGGGTGCGGCCAATGAATGATGCAACGATAAATCATGCCAGGACCGATAAAACGCCCGATAAATAGGCGGAAAGTCCGTTGATATGCCCATTTCCCTATGTCAGAATGAACTTGGTCTCGCTTGTCCACGAATTGGATAAGTTCAATTCGGATAGGAATTACAGCTCATAGTCTGGCCGCGCTTGTCCATCACTCCCGCAGCCAGCACCGCCCCCGGCTCTGCCGGAGGCGTGCAGGGTTGTGGGAGGCAGCTCGGCATTCACCCGCGGCAACGCCGCTGCGGGTGATCCTGAATAAGGCGCATCAGTTATTGGACCCGGCAACGCTGCCGGAGCCAATCGCGATGGGGGCTGAGGATATGACCGGTTGGCTTGTCCGCTGGAGTCTTAAGTTTCGTTTGATCGTTTTGGCCACTGCTGCCGGCATTTTAGGGTTCGGAATTACCGCCCTGCCATCCATGCCGGTGGATAATCTTCCCGAATTTGCTCCACCGCATGTGGAAATTCAAACCGAGGCGTTGGGCCTGTCCGCCGTCGAAGTTGAGCAGCTCATCACGTCGCCCATGGAGGCGGACCTGCTCAACGGCGTAGCCTGGCTCGACGAGATACGCTCTAAGTCCGTTCCGGGCCTGTCATCCATTGAGATGGTCTTTGAGCCGGGCACGGATATTTTCCGGGCACGCCAGCTGGTGGCGGAACGGCTGACGCAGGCGTTTGCCCTGCCGAACGTCTCCACTCCGCCGGTGCTGATGCAACCGCTGTCCTCGACGAGCCGCGTCATGATGGTCCAGCTGACCTCCGACGAAGTCTCGCCGATCGACATGTCGGTCTTGGCACGCTGGGACATCAAGCCCGCGCTCATGGGCGTTCCCGGCGTGGCGAACGTGTCCATCTACGGCCAACGCGAGCAGCAGCTCCAGGTCCAGGTGGATCCGGAAAAGCTCCGCGCGAAGAACGTCACGCTTGGCCAGGTGATTGAGACGGCCGGTAACGCTGTGTGGGTTTCGCCCCTCAGTTTCCTTGAGGCGTCCACGCCAGGCACCGGCGGGTTCCTGGAGTCCGCGAACCAGCGAATCGGCATCCAGCACGTGCTTCCCATCAGGACTCCCGCGGACCTTGGAAAAGTCAGCGTCGAGGGTGCGGCTGACAAGTCGCTGAAGCTCTCCGATGTGACCACGCTGAGCGAGGACCACCAGCCGCTGATCGGCGATGCCGTTACCGGCAAGTCGCCGGGCCTGCTGCTGGTAATCGAGAAGTTCCCGGATACCAGCGTTGGGGATGTGACGAAGCGCATCGAGGATGTTCTTGACGGACTCCGCCCGGGCCTCACGGGGATCACGGTGGATTCGACCGTGTTCCGTCCGGCATCGTTCGTCGAGTCCGCTGTGAGCGGGCTGGGTGTGGCGTTGCTGGTAAGCCTGCTGGTGGTGACGGCCGCTATCGGGCTGGCTTTCCGGTCCTGGCGGTATGCGCTGCTTGCCTTTGTTGCCATTGCTGTGGCTGCGATGGCCGCGGCACTGGTGCTGCAGTTCCAGGGGGCCGTGCTTAATACGATGGCCTTCGCCGGACTGATCCTGGCCTTGGTGGTCGTCATCGGTGACGTCATTCTGGACCTGCACAGTTTCCGGAGCGAAGCGACCGGTGACAGGGCGGCGCGGGAGAGCCTTCTCGCGCATGGGCTGCAGCGTTCCCGGGTTCCTGTCCTGTTCGCCGGTCTGGCCGCGCTGCTGGCGCTGGCGCCTGCACTGTTTGTGCCGGGCGTGGACGGGGCCTTCCTCAAACCGCTGGTGCTGTCCTACCTGCTGGCCACGGCTGTGGCGATGCTGGTGGCCCTGACCGTCACGCCGGCGCTGGCCAGCCTGCTGCTGCGCGGGGTCAGGCGGCCCCGCCGGAGCCTGTCGGCAATCCGCAAGATGAAGCTCGGTTACCGCCGGTCAACGGGTTCGTTCACCGGGGCCCTTGCTCCCATCGTGGCGATCACGGCGGCGGTCATGGCGATCGCAGCGGTTGCCGTGGTGCCGGGCCTGACCAAGGACTTGCCCATTGTGGGTTCCGTGCCTGACCGGACCCTCCTCGTGGAGTGGGAAGCCGCCGCGGGGACGAGTCCGGATGTTATGAACAGGGTGATGACGAACGCCGGAGAAGAGCTGAGCAAGGTTCGTGGAGTCTCGGCGGTGGGCGGCCATGTGGGACGGGCCATCACCTCAGACCACTCGTCGAACGTGAGTTCCGGTGAACTCTGGGTCACCATGGACGAAGGCATGAACTTCACCAGGGTACGGTCTGATGTCCGCGAGATCGTGGAGGGCTACCCCGGCCTGACAGCGAAGGTAACCACCTACCCGGAGCAGCAGGTTAGCGCCGCCGCCGCGGTGGACGACCGTCAGTTCAGGGTGCGCGTTTATGGCGTTGATTTGGCGATTCTGCGGGAGAAGGCCGATGAAATCCGCCAGATCCTGTCACGCACGAACGGCGTCGTTGACCCGCGGGTGGATGTCACCGTCGACCAGCCCGTAGCCGAGATCGAGGTGGATCTGGCGGCTGCCCAGAAGCAGGGCATCAAGCCCGGCGATGTGAGGCGTGCCGCTGCCACTGTGCTGCAGGGCATCGAGGTTGGGTTCCTGTTCGAGCAGCAGAAGGTGTTCCAGGTCATCGTCAAGGGCACGCAGAGCACGCGCAACAGCTTGACCAGCGTCGAGGACATGCTGGTTGACAAGCCAGAGGGCGGGCAGGTCCGGCTTGGCGACGTAGCGAAGGTCAGGCTCAGCCCGAACCAGACCGTGATCAACCACGACGACACGTCTCGCCGTGTGGATGTGGTGGCTGATCTGCAGGGCAGGAGCCTTGGCGACGTCACCAATGAAGTTCAGGCTGCGATCAAGGGAATGCAGTTCCCGTTGGAATACCACGCGGAGATCCCCAAGCAGTTCGGCGAGCAGCAGTCCGCCGGCGCACTGATCTGGTGGCTGGCCGCGGCTGCGGCGATCGGCATCCTGGTGCTGCTGCTGACGGTCCTTGGCAGTTGGCGGCTTGCGGGGCTGGTCTTCGTGCTGCTGCCGGTGGCCTTGTCCGGCGGCGTGGTTGCGGCCGATCTGACCGGGGGCTTCGGCTCGGTGTATGTCTTGGTGGCGCTGGCAGCCGTGCTGGCGTTTGCCATCCGGGATGCGGTCGTGCTGATGGGGACCTATCAGTCCCTGCAGGCGCAGGCTCCCTCGGCGCCGGCGTCGGTGAACATGAAGCGGGCGGCCTCCGAGCGTCTCCAGCCGACGGTATTGACCACTGTTATTACCGGCCTGGCGCTCGTACCGCTGGTGCTGCTGGGTGGTCCCGTCGGTGCAGGCATGCTGCTTCCGCTGGCGCTTATCGTGTGGGGCGGCCTGATCACCACGGCCCTGCTGACCCTGTACATCCTGCCAATCCTCTTCCTTCGTCTTGGTCCGGCCGCCAACACGGACTGGGGAAGTTCTTTGGTGATTAACAACGGTCCGGTTTTGCAAGAGAGGTCGGAATTGTCATGAAAAGCAATGGTGGTTTTGGGGGCTGGCGTCTTCTTCTCGTCTTGGCCTGGGCAGTCTCCGTGGGACTTAGCGGATGCGCCGCAGTCAAGAAAGAAGCCGCGCCGGCAGGGGTGGCCGCGGCCACCAAGGAAGAGGCCGGAGGGGACCTGAGCCGGCTGACACTGACGGACAAGGCTGTTGAGAGGCTGTCGCTGGCGACTGCCAAGGTTACAAAGGGCGCAGGCGGCGCACTGGAAGTCCCGTACGGGGCGTTGATCTACGATGCCACCGGCAAGACCTGGGTTTACACCAACCCGGAGCCCCGGACGTACATCAGGGCTGCCGTCACGGTTGACCGGATCACGGCCAACGTGGTCCGGCTCCGCACCGGCCCGGCAGCAGGAACTGATGTTGTCACCGTAGGTGCCGCGGAACTCTTCGGCGCCGAATTCGACACGGCGCACTGAGATGCGCCGGATTGTCGGGTTCAGCCTGAAATTCCGGGCGCTGGTGGTGGCCATCGCGGTGGGCATGATGGCGTTCGGGGGCGTCCAGCTCAGCACGGCTTCAGTGGACGTCTTTCCCGAATTCGCCCCGCCGAAGGTCGAAATCCAGACTATCTGCATCGGCCTGACCGCCTCCGAGGTGGAGCAGCTGGTGACCGTTCCGCTCGAAGATGCCCTGAACGGCGTTGAGCGGCTGGAGGACCTGCGGTCCAAATCGGTACCCCAGCTGTCTTCGATCGTGCTTATCTTCGCACCGGGCACGGACCTGCTCAAGGCCCGCCAGCTCGTCTCAGAACGGATAGCTACGGTCACCCCGACGCTGCCCACCTGGGCGGCGCCGCCGGTGATGCTGCAGCCGCTTTCATCCACGAGCCGGGTCATGAAAATCGGCCTGACCTCGGATGAACGCTCGCTGATCGAGATGTCCATGATCACGTACTGGAAAATCCGGGCACACCTGCTGCGGGTTCCCGGCGTGGCAAACGTTGCCATCTGGGGCGAACGCCTGCAGATGCTCCAGGTCCAGGCCATCCCGGAAAAGATGAAGGCCAAGGACGTCACCCTGAACGAGGTCATGGAAGTCACTGCCGATGCGCTGGATGCCGGTTTGCTGAAGTACTCGCCAGGTGCCGTCATAGGCACCGGCGGCTTCATCGGCACGCCGAACCAGCGGATCAGCGTCCAGCACGTGCTGCCCATCACCACCGCAAAGGACCTCGCGGAGGTGACCATTGAGCAGCGCAACGGCACACCCCTGAAGCTCGGCGACGTCGCCACAGTGGTGGAAGACCAGCAGCCGCTCATCGGTGACGCCGTCATCAACCAGGGTGACGGGCTGATGCTCATCGTCGAAAAGCTCCCCTGGGGCAACACCCTGGAAGTCACCAAGGGTGTCGAGGAAGCGCTAGCGCAGATGCAGCCCGGGCTCAGCGGCATCAACGTTGACACGGAAATTTTCCGGCCGGCCAGCTTCATCGAGGAGTCCCTGAACAACCTCAGCCGCGCGCTCCTGCTCGGCTGCATCCTCGTGGTGCTCGTGCTGGGAGCCTTCCTCTTCCAGTGGAGGACAGCACTCATCAGCCTGATCGCCATCCCGTTGTCGCTCGTGACGGCGGCGTCCGTCCTCTACCTCACCGGCACCACGGTGAACACCATGGTCCTGGCCGGGCTGGTGATTGCCGTCGGGGTCGTGGTCGATGATGCCATCATCGACATCGAGAACATCATCCGAAGACTCAGGCAGCACCGGGCACAGGGCGGAACCCGCTCCACCGCCTCGGTGGTCCTGGAGGCCTCGCTGGAAGTGCGCGGACCTATCATCTACGCCACGCTGATCATCATCGCCGCCGCGGTGCCGATCTTCTTCCTCCAGGGCCTGACGGGTGCTTTCTTCAGGCCGCTGGCCATCTCCTACACCCTGGCCGTGCTGGCCTCCATGCTGGTAGCACTGACCGTCACGCCGGCCCTTGCGCTGATCTTCATGCGCAAGGTCCCGCTCAAGGAACAGGAGCCGCCGCTGGTCCGTGTGCTCAAGCGGGGCTACCGCTGGATCCTGAGCAAGATGGTCCGGCGTCCGGTGGCAGGGTATGCGGCGTTCGGCGCCATGGCGGCGGTGGGCGCCCTGACTGCACCGCTGCTGGGCCAGTCGCTGCTGCCGGACTTCAAGGAGCGGGACTTCCTGATGCACTGGGTGACCCAGCCTGGTACGTCGGTGGAGGAGGAGTACCGCGTCAGCCAGAAGGCCTGCGCAGAACTCCTCACCATCAAGGGCGTACGGAACTGCGGCTCACACATCGGCCAGGCGTTCGCGGCCGACGAAGTGGTGGGGGTGAACTTCGGCGAAAACTGGATCAGCATCGACCCCGCCGCGGATTACAACACGACGCTCGCCAGCGTCAAGGAAGTCGTGGAAGGCTATCCCGGCATTCACCGCGACGTCCAGACGTATCTGAAGGAGAGAATCCGTGAGGTTCTCACGGGCGCCAGCAACGCCGTCGTCGTACGCCTATACGGCGATGACCTGGCGCTCCTGCGCAAGAAGGCAGCGGAAATCAAGGGCATCTTCAGCAGTACCGAGGGTGCGACGGATGTCCATACGGCGCTGCAGGTGGACGTGCCGCAGATCGAAGTCGAAGTTGACCTGGCAAAAGCCCAGAGCCTCGGGCTGAAGCCGGGCGACGTCAGGCGGGCCGCGGCGACGCTGGTGGCCGGTGAAGAAGTGGGCGACGTCTACCGGGGTGGCAAGGCCTACGACGTCCAGGTGTGGAGCCCCGTGGGTCTCCGCTCCGACATCACCAGCATCCGGAACCTTCCCATAGACACCCCCAGCGGGAAGCGGGTCCTGCTGTCCGATGTGGCAAGCGTCCAGCTCAGGCCGACACCGAACGTCATCGAGCGCGATGCCCATTCCAGGCGCATCGACATCGAGGCCAACGTGAAGGACGGTTCACTGGGCACGGTGGTGGCGGCGATGGAGGAAGGGCTCACCAAGGTGGAAATGCCTCCGGGTTTCCATACGGAAATCAAGGGAGAGTTCGCGGAGCGCCAGGAAGCGACCCGGACGCTGCTGACCCTCGCCATCGCGGCTCTTGCCGTGATTTACCTGCTCCTGCAGGTTGCCTTCGGGAGCTGGCGCCTGGCCACGCTGGTCATCCTCACCCTGCCGATCGCCCTCGTGGGCGGCGTGTTCGCCGCCTTCATGGGAGGCGGGGTGCTGTCACTGGGCTCGATTGTGGGCTTCCTGACCGTCATGGGCATCGCGGCACGCAACGGCATCCTGCTCGTCAACCACTGCCAGCACCTGGAGAGACACGAGGGGATGAAGTTTGGTCCCGAGCTGGTGCTGCGCGGTGCCGGGGAGCGGCTCTCGCCGATCCTGATGACCACCCTCGCGACGGGGCTGGCCCTCGTTCCGCTGGTGGTCCTTGGCAACATCCCGGGCCACGAGATCGAACATCCCATGGCGCTGGTCATCCTCGGAGGACTGGTGACGTCCACGTTGCTCAACCTCTTCGTGGTTCCGTCGCTCTACCTGAGGTTCGCCAGGCCGAAGGGGCGCCGCGACGAGGCACCGAAGGAGCCAGAGCTGGCCAATGCCTGACCTGAACCCGTGAGGATAATCAAGCCGTCCGCCGCCCACGCCCCGCCACACGCGGGAACGTGGGCGGCGGTGGCGCGGGTACGGAGTGGGGTTCCGCGCCTGACCGGCGGCGGCGCAGTTCGAGTGCCAGGCTTTCCTGCCCCCGCGCCATGGCCCAGCGGTGGTTGGCTGCGAACGCCGGCTTCAGCAGCCAGCTCAGGCGCCGGAGCAGCGGTTTGTGGGCGCTGACCTGCCAGTCGTACGTGACGACGGTTTCCGGGCCGTCCTGTTCGAAAACCCACCGGCCCGTTCCGTCGAGGTCGCCGGCAGCCCGGATCGTGAAGCCGCTGGTGGTGATCGGTGACGTGACGGTGAATGTCCAGCGGAGGGTATAGGGGAGCCATCCCTTGGTGAGCAGCCTGGCCATCCGCCCGACGCCGTTCTCCCCGCCCGGGTGGATGCGTTCCACCGCCAGATAGACCGAGGGCCACCAGTCCGGCAGGGTGGAGGGTTCGCCCAGGATGTCTGCCACTTCGTCCGGCGTTCCGGCCACACGCCACACAGTACGGAACACATAGTCGGTACTTCTGGTGCCGTGCGAATCCACCGTGGCCTCCTGCTGATTGCGCTCTGTAGTCCATTCAAGCGCTGTCCGCCCCTCGGCTCAATGCCCCCGTCTATATCCCTGGCTGGGGCGGCCTGTACTGACTTAACACCCCGCCATAGACTGCTGACGTACGTCGCTCTCTAACGCAAGGAGAAGTCATGAACTACGCAGGGACCGGCAACGAGAAAGCTGTGGCGGCCACCGATCTCAACAGGACACACGTCGGGCTGACAGTCAGTTTCCAGCCCGACGACGCCACCCTGGTATTTGGCCGCATCGGCGCCATCGTGCGTAAGGACACTGGGGTGATCATCGCCCTGGACGGTGTGGATGGCACCGCAGGGCTGCAGACGAATTACAGCGTGTCCCCGACTCAGAAAGTGTACGTCCAGCCGGACATGCTGACCAACACCGAAACCACCATCAAGGATCTGTTTGGCAAGGTCCAGGAGAATTTGCGCGGCCACAAGGGAGACCAGCGGCCGGACGAAATGTAGGACCGGCCGCCCACCGCCGGAACGGGCAAGGCAGACGGGCAAAGCAATGGGTGGAAGTTAGACGAAAGGAACACTTCATGAAGAAAATCCTTATGGTACTGACCAGCGTTTCCGAGATCGGCGATACCGGAGAGAAGACCGGCTACAACGTGGCCGAAGCTGCACATCCCTGGAAGGTCTTCAAGGATTCCGGGCATTTCGTCGACTTTGCGTCCATCCAGGGCGGCCAGCCTCCGCGTGACGAGGTGGACTCAGCAGATCCCATCCAGGTCGCCTTCGCCGAGGACGAGACCACGCGCGCCGGTCTCTACAACACTGCCCGCGTCGACGTCGTTGATCCCGCACAGTACGACGCCGTCTTCCTCGTGGGCGGCCACGGCACCATGTGGGACTTCCCGGACAGCGAAGGCTTGCAGAATCTGGTGGCCAGCGTCTACAACGCCGGCGGCTTGGTGGGCGCGGTCTGCCACGGACCGGCCGGCCTGCTGAAGGTGGAATTGGAGAACGGGTTCCGCCTCGTCGAGGGCAGGAAGGTTGCCGCCTTCACCAACGACGAGGAGGTTGCCGCAGGGAAGGACAAGGTCATCCCGTTCTTTTTGGCAGACCGACTTGAGGAACAGGGCGCCACCCATGTCTCCGCTGGTGTCTTTGAGGAAAAGGTCGTGGTCGACGACCGGCTGGTGACCGGCCAGAACCCGGCCTCAGCCGCCGGCGTGGCCAAGGAGATGGAGAAGCTCTTCGCAGAGGTCATCCACCAGGAAAAAGCCGAGGAACAGCACGAGACGGAGGCTCTGCGCGCCGGGAAGGACGCCGAGAAGAACGCCAAGAAGGCTGCTGCGGCAGGCACCGAGCACTAAAAGCCCGCAGCGCACTGATACTGGCGGCCGCCCCGACGACAGGGCGGCCGCCAGTCGCCGTACGTGCGCGCCGGCAACCACACAGTCCAACGCATCTGATTTTCCGCTGCGCTCATTGCCTACGAGTACGTTCCAGACAAAGCGAAAGGCCCTGCTTCCCTTTGTTTGCAAGGGAAGCAGGGCCTTTCTCATTGGCGGTGACGGTCATCATCCCCGCAGTTTCGCGGAAAATCCTCAAAAGCCCTGATTTTCCAGCTAGACGGGGGACTTTTGGTCACACTCTCCAACAGTTGAAAACACCACTTCACAGCGATTCCTTTGCCAATTATTTGCCAAGGAACCGATCCGGTCGGGCCAGGTCGAGCCCGCTGGCCACGGTGTCCAGGTCCGTCCTTGAACAGATGTGGGGGGCGGAATCGGGTGACGCGTTCAGGACCGAGCCGGGCGGCCCCTCGTTCTCCCTTTTTGCCAGCCCGGGACCGCGGCGTCAAGGGCTGCCTTGTCAGAGGAGAGGGTGTCTTCCCTTAGCTTCTGCCTTAGACCGTGGATCCACACTCCGAGGGTGTGTTCCTGTTCGGTGTCGTATTCGCGGTGGCGGGGCCAGTCGTTGCCCTCGGCGCGGTACTGCACAAGCTCTGCCAGCCGCGTGTGCCAGCGGGCTTCGTCGGCAGCTGTCCTAGCGTTGGTGTCCCAGCCGGCGATCCGGGCCAGTCCGTCCCGGTAGGAGGGATGAAGTGTCCCGGCGGCTGCCTCCCTGCGGCGCTGCCTGATCCAGGCTTCCATGGAACGCTCTGCCTGGTCAGTGGCGCGGCAGCCGGCCCGCGCCGGCGACCCAGGCGATGACTTCCTCCATCCGCGCCACAGCGGCCGGGGACAATGCCGCCCCGGCGGCGATGTGCGCTGCTTCAAGCTCGGGGTCCTGGCGGCGCGCAATGCCCAGGTGGTAGCCCACGGTCGCCGGCGCGGCGCGCACCACAGCGGCGATGCGGTCCCGGCCCAGGCCGAGACGGTACATCAGCACCCACTCGGCATACGGGGCCTTTCGCAGCAGTCCATCCATGATGGGGCTCATCCTGCCACGAGGTTCACCGTCGAAAAAGTGATCCGGGCGTATGTCGCGGGATCGGGGGGAGTGACTGGTTTCCGCTGCGCTCCAACCAGTTATCGGTGGTCCGCTGGCGCGGCCGGCTGTTGGGCATTTTTAGTTGGCCAGCGGACTAAACGCAAATTCTGGGAACCCAATAGCCACTGACCGGAGTCAGGAGAAGAAGGGGGCAAACTTCTGTGGTCGCTAGACCACAGTCACAGCTCCGTGCCGGTTTACTAAGAAAATCGTTATACCGAGGCTGACTAGGGCCGGTTTCCTCGACCCGGAGTTGGAACTGCCCTCTCCTTTGACCTCAACGACGAGCTTTCTGCCCTTTAGTTCAGCAGCAATGTCGTCACCGCGAACCCGACCGATGGCCGGAGCCCAACTCGTGATCGTCCAACCTTCCTTCTCTAGGTGGCTGCGCACGGCCGAGGAGACCTCGTCCTCCGCCAGGATCTGATCGGAGTCCCGTCCCATCGGTTTCTGTCGCATGACACATCCTCTCAGCGCCTGTTCTGACGGCGCACGCTCGCCCCGCCGGATGGTTTAGTGGTCGGCAATGACAGTGCAGTCTGACCCTTCTAGCCACCTTGAGACCAGTAGGCTAGCTGGTGTTCGTCACTGTGAGCCGGGTGTGGATTAGTCGGTTGCGGCGACTAGTCCTCCTTGATCGCATTGATCTTAAGTAGTTCGACGCCCTTAGCTGGGCTCTCGGCATTACCCAGTTCATCTTCAACGAGGAACTGGGGTTTTACTCGCCCCTCAGTCCGGCCGGATTCGACTTTCCAGACCGGCCCATTGGGGACGAGTCTGCCCATAGTCGCGCTCGTGGAGGCCCACCTAACGGTGAGCGATCCATCACTGATATTTTTGCTAGTAATGAGGTCGCCATAGCTGACCTCGTGTGGGCCAGTCCGCACTCCCTTCAGCGGTTGATCGCTGGCCGGGACATGGTAGAAATCCCATCGAGGATAGTTGTCCGGGTCTTTCCATGAAACCCTGAAGTCGATACCTGTCTGGTACCCCTGATCGGTCACGCGACCGCAGAAATGATAAGGATCATCGAGATCTTTGTCGGGGATCGTTGGGCCGTCGTGCTCTTTCATCGCTATCTGGTGCTTGGGCCCGGTGATGCGAATGTCCTTCATGGGGCCGCTGCCACTCAGGCCTGAGTAGTCCGTCAAGAGGAACCAATCGACCCCGTTCACCGGGGATGCGGGCGTGTAGGCGACGGTGAATGCTTCCGGTTTTGAATTTCGTCGTGATACTTCCGCGAGAGCTTCATTGCGTTCCTCGGCAAGGTTCAGGCTCCGCCGTCGCTCATCGGTGATCCGAAGGCCGCGAATCCATAGAACAGGCTTCTTCAGCCGTCGGATCATGCCGAGGATAAAACGCCGTGTGGCCCTTATCCCAAAAAGGACGAGCAGCACCACGATGATGCCGACCGGCGCCAGATCCTGCCAAAATCTCGGATTGGTTGGGCCTGAAATGGTTCCGGTCCAAATGGCGGCCAAGTAGACAAGGAATGGAGTGCTTACGCATGCACCTATGGCGCCCGCCAGGGAGTTCGAACCTAGATCGCTCTTTTTCTTATCTTGATCAGCCACTAAGAAATCCTAACGGTGCCTCACCCAGATCAGCGGTTCGATACAAATACTTAGCTTCCTATGTCCTGCCCGGGTTGCCCCGTGGCGAGGGAAGAGATGCCGCGCCCTGCTCGAAAGTTGCACGGTGGAACTGGTCCTCGGAGGAGCGGTCAAAAACGACGGTATGCGCCGACCGACTGGCGCTGTCCTGTGTGTTTACAGTTGATGGCGCCCGCGACCGAAACCGAAACTCATGTCTCCCAAGGCATTGGGGTGCGGGCAGCGCATGCAGGCTGTCCCTTTCCTGGCCAGTCGCGTCCGAAGGAGCGGTTGCAGGGACACCGCTTGGGAGTGTTCGGGTTTTTTAGCACCCGAAAGCGCGCAGGTTTGACCGTGGGACTGTAGTCGAGGGTTGCTCCGACCAGCACGGCCCGTGCAGCGTCGCTGACAAACAGTTCCGCACCGGGACATCCGTATTTGGTATCCGAGTCATTGCCTGGGCCCTGGGTGAACACATATGTGTTCCCACAGCAGCCTCCGTTTTGGATGTCCACCCGCGCATGCCCTCCAATCAATTCCAGCTGACGAATGGCTGCGGCGGTGACGATGAATGGTGGAAACACGATCTCTGCCATGGCGGACACTCTAATCGAGGCCGAAGCGGGGATTGGTGACATTCGATGTATTCAGTGCCGCTAGATCGGCGCCACTAGGCGGTCGTCAAAACGACCCTTATTGCCGCGCCCAAGAAGGCATCCTTGAGTGTGGCGGTTTGTCGGTCAGCGACTGCGATGAAACACTCTCGCCATGAGTCCTTGGTTCGAACGCCGGTCGGGCATGCAGCCAGTGGCTGAAGCTTCCGTGCATTACGTATCTGCTTCCGCCACCATCTACGCCTCACCACGGCAGGTGTGGGACTTCATCCAACCACCGGAGAACAGCGTGCTCTTATTCCCGGACGTGGTTCGAGGATTCCGAGCTCCGCCGGTGGAGGGAGCCGGGGAAATCCAGGTATTTATCTCGGTCCGAGATGGTGTGGAGCAAGTTTCGGCACTCGAGGTCCTGGAAGAGATTCCGCAGCAACTGGCTATCACCAGGAGCTTGGGAGCAGAAGACGCTGCGGCGCGTACGCGGACTTTCCTACGCCCGGGGGAGGGCGGAGCCACGGTCCTCGAAGTCGGGCAGTACTTCAGCCTGCCGGCCGAGGCGGGAGGCTATGTTTTCCAACATGAACAGCACTACAGGCTCTACTTTCGAGAGTATGTCGAACGCGTTAAGGCATTCCTCGAGCAACCCTCCGTGGCTGCCCCAGGATACCGGGAGCAGAGTCCTCCGGGTCGCTAGTAGTTTCCTCAAGTCTGCGAGTGGTTGAGCGGACGCAACTGCAGGACGGGAGTGGTAGTGCGCGGTTGGTCAGAACTCACGACCGATACCAAAGTAGGTCAATAGCTCTCTTGGGCCGTTTTTGATTGAACGATTCGGGCACAGCACAATCGGACGTCAGGCAACTGTCCCCGTTCGCGTCAAGCCAGGGTCCTGTACCTCCAGCGATTCACACACCCTTCATCCGCCGCTCTCGATAGAGTCAGCACATGGGGGTTTGGGACAAAGTAAAGGCAATTTTTGGCGGGACCACAGCGGCAGCTCCGGGCGCTCAGGAACCGGCGAGCTTGTCAACGGTGTCCCCTAAACCAGCTCGCCTGCCGCCGGTGACTCCGGTCCCGCTGCGCGGGGACTCCGGGGGATCGCCTCGCCGTTCGCCTGCACGGCGAAACTACGAGGCAGAAAAGGCTAAGGCTGCGGCCGCCGGTCAAAGCGTCAAGAGCTACCGCGCGGGTTATGTTCCGCCGGCAGAAGCCAAGAGCGAACTGGTGGCCGGCCCTGACGGTATGCCGCCACTTCGCCTCGTATCGTCCAGCAACGGCCTGGACTTGGCCCTCCACAACGGGCAGTTGGTCGATTACAAAATCCTTGCGTTGCGACATTTTCAGATTTTCGCGTTCCGCGTCGTTGGCATGGGCTTCTATGAGGATCCGAACAAACCGTTCAAGTTCCGGAACGGCCAACGCGTTCAGGCTGTCCGCGAACCCAACAACGAACACGACGCTAACGCTGTCGCGATCACGACGGGCCGCCCAGCGAAGAAGTTCGGCTACGTGAACAAACAGCGAGCCACGTGGGTCGCCAAGCTCTTGGACGCCGGTCAGGAATTGGATGGCATCGTAATTCAGAGCAAGGCGGCTTCGCCCCGTGTCCTCCTGACCACCCCGGAGATGCTTGCCTACCTTCAGAGGGACTGAAAGAGGGACGACGACCGGCTTTGCCGATTCGAAATCCGGGCGGTGCTGTCATCTGATACGCAGCGATATCCGGCGGCCATTTCACGGTGGTAGATGGCGGGCTTGGGTAGTGTTGAGCTCAAAGATAGGCGTTGGCATGGGGGAGCTGCACCGTTAATCCGAGCAAAGGAACCCCATTGGCCCGCAAAGTTCATGTTCAGCTGATTGATGACATTTCAGGCGAGGAAGCCCAAGAATCGGTCAGGTTTGCCCTCGATGGTGTCGAGTACGAAATCGACCTGGCAGAAGAGAATGCAGCCGGGCTGCGCAAGGCGCTGGGACCCTATATTGCTCGTGGTCGGCGTGTTCGTGGATCCTCAACCGGCCAGAGAGGCAGGGCCACGACGTCGAACCGGGAACAGACTCAGCGAATCAGGGAATGGGCCGAGGCCAACGGGTACAGCCCCAGCTCCCGGGGCCGGATCAGTCGAGACATCATGAAAGCGTATGAGGAGGCCCACTGAAAAGGCCGGCCTGGCTAAGACTTGGCTGAGCTGCAGCCGACGGGGCTAAAGCCCCAGGGCCGGATCGAGTCGCTGGAGGTAGGGGAGCGGCGGCTGTGGTTCTCTAGGGCGCCAGGGCCTGGGAGCGTCGATAGAACGTTGCGCGAGACATTCCGAGGTCGCGGGCAACCTGGGCAGCAGGTGCGCCTCCTTCGACCAGACGCACGGCGTTGCGGACCTGACTGTCCGTGATACGTCGGGGCCGGCCGCCCAGGTCCAGCCCGGCTTGCCGCCGTTTGCTGATGGAGTCGGCGACGCGTTCGCGTTTGATTTCATGTTCCATTTGGGCGAGGGCGGCCATGACGGTACACAGCATCGAGCCAATCGGTGTCGAGGTATCAACGTCGCCCCCGCCCGGGTTCAGGACTCTGAGGCCGGCGCCGCGGGTCTGGAGAGCGTCGGCGAAGGCGAGCATGTTCTGCGTGGATCGCCCGAGCCGGTCCAGGGTGGTGATGACGAGAGTGTCGCCCTCGACCAGTGCGTCCAGTGCTCGGTCGAACTGAGGTCGCGAGGACCTGGCCCCGGAGACGCCGCGGTCGATGTAGAAGTCATCCCGTCGGACGCCGGCGGCCAGAAGGTCTGCCTGCTGCCGGTCAGTGGACTGCTGCCGCGTCGAAACCCGTGCGTAGCCGATCAGTTTCGCCGTGCCTGCTCCAGGGTGTTTCATAACTAATGGTGAATACACCGATTCAACCAGAGGGTTTCGAGACGTAGTTATGAGAATCGCGGGCGCCGCGAAGTCTCCCGAGAATTGGCGGAATCTTGGCCGCCGCCATCGCGGACTTGGCGTGGTCCCGGCGAGACGTCTCGTATCCCATGGGTTATGAGATGGGTCTAGGATCCGAGGTTGTCGATCTCGTAATCGTCATCGCCGTTCTCGGGCACACTTGTCCCGCCTTCGTCCCAAGTCCTCATGTCGTTGAAGCCCTTGCACGGGCCGAGACACCCGTCGCAGTTTAGGTTTCTGTGCTTCGCTGCGTGGCGAACTCGTGGGTTGTCGCCCATCGCTCCCAAGTCGATAGACTCCTCCGTCATCCGTGCCTGCGGGTAGCGCGGACGCGCGACCATCGATACTTCCTCGGCCCTCATATTGCGGGCGTTCGCGTAGGCCTCGGTCGGGTAAGCCTTCCCGATCTCGTGGTCGCACCGCGTTGCCCGGCAGATGGAACAATTTCCGTCGTCGTCTCGGAAGGCGGTCTTATCGTAAAACTCGGCCATGGTGTGGTCGCAGTCCTCGACCAGTCGCCCGCAGATCGAGCATTCGAAGTCGCTGATGAGCCCGGCGGACATTCCAACGCGCAGGTGGGAAATGTTGACGGAGCAGTTCGTCCAGAACTCATCGTCGTCTCGCAAAACGATGGGACAGCCAAACAGACCCCGGCGTATGAAAGCCGCCCGGTGGATCGCCGTGTGAGCTACCTCCGCCAATTCGTGATCCTCGAGGTAATTTAGTGCGGCTACGGCTGCGGCCTCGGAGCCTCGGATCATCGGCTCGACTGTGGCGAGCGTTTCCTTGTCAATCATCGCCGAGCAGGCGAGCCACTCGGAGCGCTTCTGCCGCTGGATTTCTCGACGAAGCGCATCGTCATCTGTTACTAACGGCGTGTGCATCGACGGAACATCTTTAGCGTGCTCGCCGAGAGCCGCCAGCGCTGCAGCGTAGGACTCGTCGGCAGTTCGTAGTGACTCCCTGCCGTTTACGTCGAGATAGCGTTCGCGGTGCGGTCCACCCGATGGCGGTATAGGTCCCCACTGCATAATCACCGTTGTGAAACGACGGCCCCTAGGTCCTGTCACTTTGGCCACCGCCAGGCTGGTCGAGGGACTGCTGCTTGATTACTCGCAGAGCTTCGAGGACCTCGGCACCGCTGCCCTCGATCTCGACGTTCCGTGACGTGCTGGTTTCGGCGATGGAGACCTTTAGGGGCAGCTCCCGTACGCTCTCGTCGGTCCACCCCTGGGACTTTGCGCGATGGGTGAGGAACTGCTCGACCGTGAAAATGAGCCAATCACTGGTCATGTTCACGAGAGCAATGCCAAGCGCCCACATCTCGGGGTCAATACTGAACTCCTGAAGGTACTTTCGCGTACCCTCTGGAGTCGAAAACTCCACCGGGATACCAGCGGCGCGTGCGGCCTTTGGCAGGTATCGAACGTTGTCCGTGTAGCGCGGCATAGTGTCACCGTCGTCGTCCACCGGCTTCCTGGTGGGAATGATGTAGACCTTGTTCGGCTGCATGCTATCGGGGATTGCGCCGGGTAAAGGGCTCCATTCCCCCTCGGTAATTTTTGCTGTCATGCCACGGACGATACCGGTGGAAATGCAGTGAGGCGAACTAGTTGGGTACGCGTTCGAGGAACCAACCCCATGCTTCGTCGAGCGGCGTCCATAAGAGACGACCCTGGACGCGTTTCCCGTACCAAGCTGCACGTGTTGCATATCGGAAGTCCGTTGAGGTGTGTTCCTTCCAAATCCACCCGGGACCGTAAGGCCCCATGCCATGGGGCTTGTCTGGAAATCCCCCTGGCCTAGGGAAGGTGACCAACTGATGTGTCAGTGCCCCGCGTGCCAGTACGAGCGCCCCGACCACTTGGCCGTTCTCCTGTGAGTAGACCGCGTCTTGGTCCCTGCCGGATTTCATCCCACGAGGGACAAAGTACGCTTCATGAAGGTCGTATACGGCATGAAGAGCGAAATGTGCTTCGATTGCCGCAGCGTCGACGTCGTTACCTTTACATGCCTCTTTTACTCGCGCGGAGGCCAGCTCGAGACCTCGGAGGCTCAACAGGTATGAGTTGCGGGTTTCTGGCACCTTCACAACATTACGGCGGCCGAATCCCGAAATTATGACAAGGAAGGCCCCTGTAGCCGGCAAGTCCACCAACGCTGACTACGATTGGTGTCCATGGACCCAGAAGCTACCGAGGATGCAGCACTGCCCGATTACCGCACGTACACCTCGATGTCGTTGGAGGGCGAAGCTGCTGTAGGACGGATCGCAATCTGGGCCGCATGGCTGGAACAGACACTTGCCCACTTTTGCTCGGCGCTCATAAATGGGCGGAGCGGGGTGGGAGCGACCCTGACGGAGGGCCTGCCGGCCTCGCAGTTGATCCAAACGTCGAGGAGGCTCGCGCTTTCGGTTTATTCACCATTGTCCCAGGAGCTACAGGACCGGGTAGTGGGAGTTCTAGCCAATGCTCAACAGGCCCTGCAGCAAAGAAATAAGATCCTCCATGGATCCGTAGGAGGATCGTTGACTCCAGGCACAACAGCGTTCTTCAGTCGCCGTCTAAACGCAAAGGGGCTAATGGAGGCGACTGTTCACAGCCCTGAAGAGCTGGACGAAATGGGCGCTAGGTTGCATTCCGTAATGGAAGAGGTGTGGGAGTGCATGGAGGAAATCGAACATGCGCTCGGCCGCTACTAAACCCCCGGCCATGACATGGAAGCCGCCAGTCTAAGCAGGTCGTTGTGCCTGCCTGTTGCCGAGGCCACCGTGGATTCCGGGAGGCCGAACATCCTGCAGTTCAGGTCTCAGGCGCCGTGGCGTCCCGGTGCCAGAGCTGATCCTGGCGGGCCGTGTGGAGCGCGCCGGCGACAGTGTCCAAGTCATCCTCGAACAAGTCGGCGTAGCGGTCCAAGGTCATCGCGGCCGATGCGTGTCCAAGCATCCGCTGGAGCACCTTGATGTTCGCGCCGGCACTGATGGCTAGCGACGCCGCCGTATGTCTGAGGTCGTGGGGTGTGATGGTGGGGAACGTCGGGTCGTTCACTTGCGCGCGTTTCCGGGCCGCGGCGAACCACCCACTCTCCATGTTTCCCGGGCGAAGGTAGTTCACACCGTCGCCCCAAAGGAGGGCATGACTTTCCCTACCGGCGCAGGCAGACTCAATGGCAGGTGCCAGAAACGCTGGATAGACGATGGAACGACTTTCGTGCATTTTCGGTGTGCCGGTGACCATCTTGCCGTTGACGTTGACGGCGTTTTCTACGATGAGTACGCGCCGTGCAGGCTGGTCCACGTGGCCGACCCGCAGGCCGGTGGCCTCACCCCATCGGAGACCGGTATAGGCCAGGAACCGCACAAAGTCGGGGTACTTGGATTCCAAGGCAAGGGCTTCAGCCTGGCTGTGCGTCAGGTACCCACGGGGACGGCTTGTCCGGCGGGCGATTTTGACGCCCTCTGCCGGGTTCGAGGAGATGCGTTTGTCTTCCGCGGCGTCGTGAAGAATCCCTGAGAGTACGCCGAGGCAACGTGACACCGTTGTGGGACTGCGATGCTCGGAGAGGGAGGCCACCCACGCTTTGATCTCCGAGCGCAGCAGTGAAGAGACATAACGGTCCCCCCATTTGGGGTGGACGTGGTTTCGCCAGGCGCTTTCGATGCTGTGGAATGTTGAAGGTTTGACCGTGTGCTTGTGGGCTGCCAGCCACTCTGCGCCGAGGGTTTCGATAGTGATGTGCCCGTCCCTCGGTGCGATGAACTGGCCGCTCCGCTTGGAGACCTCCACGCCGTCCAGGAAGGCCTGAGCATCACGCTTGAGTTTAAATCCGCGCTTCTGGCCCTGGGTGTTATTCGGCTTTTTATAGAGCACGCGGTACCACTTGCCGCTCTTATTTTCGTAGGCGTGGATACTCCCCATGCTCTACCTTCCCTGTAGATGCCGTGGTGCGGATGAAGTGTCAGTAAATGTTAGTTTGGGCATTCCGTCAAACGTCTAAAATGCATTGGGAGTGCCGGAATCTGTGACTTCGCAGGACCGTGTAGCGTTTTTGAAACAAAAGATGGCACAGCTCCTGAGAGGGCTTTTTGTTGGTTTATCAGGGGATTCCGCTGCTTTAAGGCGCGTGCCGCATGTACCGCCGATTTGCGACTTTATTCCGACACCAAAAACTCTGAAAATTGGCGTGCTCAACTGTGCTCGAAAAGCCTGCGGCAGGGGGCACTGGGCCGAAACTGGTGCCATTGTTGGGCTCTACGCCCGCGCGCCCAGAGGCAGTTTCTCTTGAGTGAGGCTGAAGCCGAGCTGTGCCGAACTGTGCGCGACAGTCCGAGGGTCGATGGGTGATTCTGCGTCGATATCAGCGCCATCATTGACCTGGTTGGGCGTATCGAGGCCAAGCGAACAGTCGCGATGTGTCCATAACCCCGAAGTGTGCCAATCTGTGCTCGCCCAAAATAGCGGGTTATGTAGAGAAATGTGGAAGTTCGTGGGACCACTCACGCATGTGTGTATACTGTGTGACACACGAGATCAAAGCTCCGAAAACAATCACAAGGAGTAGTGGAGAGTAATCTCCCCGAGTGGATACGCACCACAAGGTGCACGGCCGACATAGCGATCTGAAATGGTTCGTCGGGTGATCCTCTTGCCGCTGAAAAGCCGCAAGGGATACCTATGTCTACAACCGTTTCAATCAGCCGACCCACCCTCAGCTCCATTGCCGAGCGCCTGACCGCCATAGAACGCGACATCTCGAGTACTCGCGTCCCGGTGCTGGACAGCCTTCTCACTCCGCCGGCCCTCGCCGGACAACTGGACGTCACCGAGCGCACTCTCAGCGAGTGGCGCATCACGGGCCGCGGTCCCGCCTTCATCAGACTGGGCAAAACTGTCCGCTACCGGTCCGCGGCCGTCGAAGCCTGGCTGCTTTCCCAGGAGCACCACAGCACCTCCGAGGAGGTGCGTTACTAATGCCGGCAGCAAAAAACCGTTCCGTCGCGAACGACACTTCGAGAGCGGTCAGTCCCCGCAACCCTGGACGACCCTCTGTCCGGTCCAAGTCCAAGGACAAGAAGTCCGCACCGCGTCGCTATAGCTCATTCAAGATCACGCAGTACCTGCATCATCCGGAGACGGGCGAGGCACTCATGACCCCGAGGCAACTCCAGAGGGGCCTCGCCCACCGTTCGATCACCAAGTGGGCATGGACCGAGCACGACAAGGACCGTCGTAGTGATGGAAGTCGGGTTCCTCCCCACATCCATATCGCGTTGCAGTGCAGGGATGCCCGGACCCGTGAGCAAATCGCCGAGTGGTTCGGTGTGCCGCTGGAGTTAGTCCAAGTCTTGGGCGGCAGGGGCGGCTTTGCGAGCTACCTCCGCTACCTGACCCACGAAGATCCAACGCAACAGGCTCTAGGTAAGCACCGCTACCCGGACACCAATGTCGTCGCCAACTTTGATTGGCGAGGCGAAATAGAAGCCCACTTCGCAAGACCCCTGAAGCTCCCGACACGCTTGGACGAGGTCAAAGTCGGAGTGCTGTCCGGGAACCTGTCGATATGGGAAGTCCGTGAGACCGACCCGCTCATGTACGCGAAACACTTCTCTACGCTGAAACGCCTGGCCGAGGAATGCAGGATGGCCCACGTCGAAGCGGGCACCCTGACGCCCGACCACCAAGACATGAGACTCCGGGTGCGCACTGGAGTGACCCTGACAGAGACCTTGAGCTGGATCGCCGATCGGCTCGGCTTCGAGGGAGATAGCTATGACCGCCTCTTGCGGGCCAGCAACGTCGTTATGGGCAAGGACAGCATCGTAAACGCGGCGTAACTCGTAACTTCCAGTTCACCACCCGTGGCTGGAGAACCTACCTAAGGAAAAACACTATGTCTATTGAAGATGAGGTTGCAGCCGTCAAATCAGCGGCAGCGAAGAAGCTCCGGCTCCTGCGGGATCGTGAGCGCAAGCAGCAGCAGGCCGTGGACACGAGGATGCTCATGTTGATGCGCGACAAGCACCCTGGGCCGGCAGCTCAGCTCGAGGGTGAAGCGCGTGCGCAGCTTGCCGCCGAGTCGGCCCAGCGGTCCACGCGGGCCAAGACATCGAGGGCGGTGCCGCCGCCGGCGGGCCAAGGCAACGGCGGGAATGGCGTTACTCCGCACGACGGACGCAGCACGGAGGATGCGCCGTGACCGGCGGGCAGCCTGTCGTCGACGGCCAGTATCCGGGCGCCGAAGCACGCGGGTGCAGTGCCCTGGTTCGGGTTTGGGGGTCGAGGGGGAAGGGCGGAGCCCAGCCCCTCGCAAGCGGCGCACTGGACGACGAGCGAAGCGGTGTCGGACAGAGTGCCTGCTTGCGTTCGTTTTCCACCGCAGTTTTCTTGCCTCATGGCCGGTTGGAGGCGGGTATATGAGCGGCACTTCAAAACAGCTTGCTCCCCAGCGGAGGAGCCGCCGGATCGACACGCGGTTCAGCGGAGCTGAACTCGCGTTGGTCGAGAAGGTGGCGATGTGGCGGGGGTTGCCGCCGTCGGCCTTCGTCAGGGGCGCGGCTCTTGCCGCGGCGAAGCAGGCTGAGGGGCAGGGCGGCGGCGCCGGGGCGGCAGAGCCGCCTCCGGCTGCGCTCACCGAGCGTCAGCTCAGGGTTCTGGATGCTGCCCGGGTCGGCGTGAAGCGCGTCGGGGTGAATCTCAACCAGTTGAGTCGCCTGGGGCATCGGGGAGTGCTGGACTTGGGAGCCCTCGCTCCGGTGGTCGACGCGTTGACGGAGCACTATGAACGCATGGTCAACGCTCTCAGTGGGAAGGAGTGCCCGTGAGCATCACGACGGTGTCTCCGGTATACGCACTGGGGACCCGCGCGGACTATCTGGAGTTTGGTGTCGGGGCGAAGAAGAGGGGCCATAAAGCGGCAGGGACCGACCGGCTGGCTCCGGGGTTCTACTGCGATGCACCGAGCATCGACGGGTTCATTAAGATGGGCAACCGGCTGGCCGAGCAGAACGGCCGCAGGGTGAAGGCCCATTCCTACGTGCTGTCCTTCCATCCCGACGAACTGGATGTCAACGATCCCCGCGACTTGAGGCGGGCGGGTGACCTGGCGTTCCTGCTGGCGAAGACGATGCGGCCCAACAGTCCGGCGATGGTCGTGGTTCACGACGACGGCAGGGGCGGCTGCGTCCACGCTCACATCACGATCCTGAACCACGACGCCGTGACAGGTAAGGCACCACGGGATTTCCGCGTGCACTGGCAGGTGAAGCGGGCCAACGACGCCCTCATGCAGGAGGAAGGGATGCAGGTGACCGCGCCGGCACCGGCGTCCATACGAGGTTCCTACTGGGCCAATAAGCGTGATGACGTGGCGGCCTTCGACCGGCAGCTCGGCGATGCGATCGAGCAGGCGGGTCTCGACCCCTCCGCGGTGGACATAGCGACGTTCACGGCGGCGTGCAATGCCCGCGGCGTCGAGGTCATCACAGCGGAACACAAAGTTGTCAGCGACGGGTACCGAAGCAAGACCGCCGGGGAGACCGCCACCGGCATCACCTACAAGATGCGCGACGGGTCCGCGCCCGGAAAGAATCCCCGGGTGCGGCGGCGCAAGGCCTCGTCGCTGTCACCGGAGTTCACAGCAGAAGGCCTGGAGAAGGTATTTACAAAAAAGCAGGAAATGAAGGAGCAAAGGCATGGGAATCATGGAGGCACTCAACCAGCAGCACCACGACCAGAACCACGAGCAGCAACCGACTTCGGAGACGTTATGTTCGTTGCTCGACCGACTCGACGAGATCGAAGAGAACCAGCAGCAGCTCGTGAGGTCATTCAACTCGATGGCACACGGCTTCATCAGCACATGTCAGGGAGTGGAGCAGACGCAGCAGTTGATGCAGCAGCTGAGCAACTCCAACGCCTCCGCGAACGACTCACACGGGAAGATGCTGACAACACTTGCCACGACGCAGTGCGAGATGCTGGAACTGCTGGCCAGCTCCAAGGCCGTCAAGCTCCCCGACGGGACGACGGTGCGGGCCGCGGACGTGTCCGCCCACGCTTTGATGCAGAAAGTGTCGGCGCAGATCAAGGCGCTCGGAACGACGAACTTGAAGTTGGCTGATGCCGTGCATCGCCAACGCGCCGTCAACATCGACCACGAGAAACTGGCCGGTTATCTGGTTCCCCAACTCGGTGAGCAGCTCCTGGTCCATGAGCACGCCATGCAGACTGCTTTCGCTGATGCGAGCCGTCCGATGCTGGCCCAGTTGGAAGAGAGTCGCGCCGCGCTCAACGAAGCCGGGACGCAGGTCAGTGACCAGGTCCGCCGGGCGGGGGAACAAGTCGCGCAGCTCCGAGGAACGGTGACCTGGCGCACAGTGGGCCAGGTCAGTGCTGCGCTCCTGCCGCTGGCGATAGCCGTCTGGGTGGTGTTCGGAACGGCCCAGACTGTTTGGACGGCATTCGGGTTCCAGCCGATTCTTCAGACACTCTGGGGATGGTTCCTGAGCGCCCAGGAGTGGTACTGGAAGCTCGGCATCGCCGGCGCTGCCTTCGTCGTGCTGGCCGGCTTCGGCTGGCTCACCTGGAAGCTCGGGAAGAAGCTGCACGAGGCCTTTAGACGCTTCTGAGAAAGGCGACCGCCTGGTTCCGAGAACAGGGGCCATTCGGTCGTTCGGAGGAGGCAGCCAGCCCGGATCGACCCGGTGCTGGCCCTCCGTCTTCTTCCGGTCTTCGTCCCATCCGAACCACCATGACGACCGACTCAATTAGGGGGCGCGCGTCCGTGACACCACAGAAGCTGCGCACCGGACACGTGAACTTAATCACATAGCTCCACTTCGACGAGCCGTGTTGGGTCTTTACAAAAGATTGCTTCCTGCTCGTCTACGAGCACACCTTGGAAGCTGCGAATTTCCGAGCTCGTACGCCCACCCGGAGAGCGTGGCGATCAGCGGGTTTGAGCATGGCTAGGCTCAACTTCCATGAACACGAAGCCGGGCACGCACACCCCCCTCAATCATCTGGAGCGGCCACTAGAGGCCTACAAGAACGGCAGGCTATCCAGAAGAGGATTTCTCGAAATCCTCAAGTGGGAGATGGCCGTGGCCGGGCACGATACAGTCTCCACCTTCCTCGACGAGGTTCGCGGAAACCAGAGTCTGACTGACGACCTCATCGACGAAATTACTAGCGTCTACACAGAAAACGTCCAACACTGGGCCTTCCCAGAGGAACGGGGCCTTGCCAAGGCCCTTCCCGAAGCGGTCGAGTGTACCTTCCCGGAGCTGATCCAGTCCCTTAAAAGTGCCCGGAGTGCACTGAGCCATGTCCTTGACAAGCTCGTAGGCGTCAACGTGCGCATCAACCTGCGTTCCTCCTATGGCGCCGTTATGGATGCGCGGCGCATCGTGACAGGCGAAATCGCCCTTCTGGAGCGGGCCTGCGAACACGTGGGCGCCGGAACTCTTCTTGCGCCCGAGTTTCCTGGGGAGGACGACTTGGGGCAGCCCTCGTGGTCCTCACCCGGCGGTGCGCCACTCTCCCCAAAACAAATCGTGTGGCTGGCTGACCTTGGGCAGAAGCGGCCGGAGCTCACGGTTAATTACGCGGAGGGGATCAGCGCGCATTCCAGCCCCCCACAGCTGGTTACAGAGCGAATCGAGGCCAGGGAGTGGGAGCGAATCCGGGCGGAGGAAAATCGCAAGCTTGAAGAAAGAATGAGAAAGGGCATGGCACGGTCGTGCCCGCGATGTGAAAGTGCACCAGGCGCGGCCTGCCGCAGCAGGGCAGGAACCGAGACAACTATGCACAAAGGAAGATACACAATCCTGGCGCGAACAAGCCAAAGCATTCGCCGCGGATAGATGGCACCGTTCAATCGTTTCGGATAGCAGTGACCTGGAGTTGAACACATGAACGATTTTGATCTGATCCGTGAGCATGGTCCTCGTTGGCGACGACCTGAGACGCTTGCCCGGAAAGTCGACCTACTCGTGGACACCATCCCAGCTGAGAACGGAAAACCCTCCGACTACCCGGCAGTCCGCGACGCAGCCCAAGCGCACGGTTTCTACGTCTCCAGGGAGCAGTGGGACTCGCTGAAAGCCGGCAAGGAGCAGACCCTCCCTGAGGAGCTCCTGCGGGCCTTGGCAGGGGTGTTCGGCGTTAGCCATGAATACTTGTTGGAGGAGGACGGCCCCCTCTCCGAACGCGTCGAGGCGGAACTTATTCTGCTCCGCAGCATGCGCCGCGCCGGCGTGCGCAATTTTCATGCCTGTCAGAGCGGTCAGATTGATGCAGTGACGCTTCAGGAAATAGCCCGAATTTTGGATGAACTTGACTGAGCTTCCATTGGAGCGGCGTCGACTAAAGAGAACGGCAACGCCATGACTGCTGGCAAACCGCTGCGGGTGCTCGTAGCTGCACCCCATGAGGCCCCAGTGCCGGAAGGTCCGGGGTGGTGGACGCAGATTTCCCCTCTCTCATCCATCGCCCTCTCGGCGGTCATCATCGGGGCGGCCGTTCTCCTCTTGCTGAAACTGCGACGTCAGAAGAGGGCTCTCCTTGGCAACGCCGCAACCCATACCGACAGCCTGGGGCGGAGGCGTGAGGCGGACGCCAGGGCCGAATGGATTCGGCGCACCCAGTGGGCCCTCGGGGCTGCTGCCTCCAACAACGACACGAGGCACTTCTACGGCACCACGATCCTTGAGGCACTGGCCCGTAGCGATCTGACCGGGCCTGAGGACAAATCGATCCTCGATACCGTCTGGGCAGAGTCGTACACGAGGATGCACGACGACGAGATCCGGCATCTTATTGCGGAATGCAGGGCTGCAATCGAGCAGGACAGAGATGAGTCGACCCCTCAGAACCGTGTCCAACTCGCAGCGGACCGCCAAGACGAAAGGCAAGATCCTCCGGCATCCGGAGAAAACGAAGCGACGCGACGAAGCCTTGCATGCAACGCCTCAAGAGCCGATCCGACCAACAAGGAGCAGGTGTTCGCCACGCTGCGTCGCGAGATCCTCGCCGCGCGGCTGAAAGTCACCCTGGACGAGCAACTGGGCCGAGCGACTTCGCCGACGGTGACACGTCTATCCAAGATGAAGCTGCCGCCGATCGCCAGGACGCGCGGGCGTTGAAGCCCGGGGCTGACCGGTTCCTCGGAATAGACGTAGGCCGTCTCGATGGACGCCGCCACCGTCAGCGCAGAGTGCCACGCTGCTCAGCGCCGGCTCGTCCCCAGACGGATAGCCTGTAGAGCCACGCAGTCCAAGCCGAGACGTGTCCCATTACGGTTCTAAGGCTTATCCTCGTCGGTTCCGACGTCGCGGACGGAATCCAGCGCGACCATGAGGCGGCGCGTGTTCGCGGGTGAGCTTAGAAGGTAACTGGTCTCCACCAGTGCGCCGTACTTGCGTTGGTCCTTGCCGTAGCGCCACAGGATGGCGTCCATGATGCGCAGTTCGGAAATCGGTGTCTGGACCGTCGAGAGTTCCTGGATGCGCGCCAGCCGACCCGCAAGGTCAGGGTCTTCCATAAAGAGGTTGTGCCAGTTCAGCCATTGGTCCGCCGCGGAGTCTTTGCCCACGACTGACCCGATTACTTTGTCCCAGATGGGAATGAGATGCGGCCGCTTCCTCGCAAGGATCTTGCTGGCGATGGTGGCCCCGACATCCCAGCGCGTCTTCGGTGTGCGCCGCAGCTCCTTCCAGAGCAGCCATGCCGGACTGCCCTCCCCAAGCCTTTCTTGAGCTTGCTGGACCGTGAGTTCGCTCATCTTCACATCAGTGGGGATATCGGCCAGGAGTTTCTCTATATGGGCTGCCAAGGGTTGCTCTTGCAGTCCGATGATGGCCCGGGCCGGTACCTTGACGCTGAGCATGGACACGGCGACAGCGTCGCTGTCGGTGATCCTGTCCTTCACGTCCGGGTTGTCACCGCGGCCCCCCCCCACTCGTCAAAGTAGCTGCCCGTGC
This sequence comes from Arthrobacter sp. 05T444, assembly GCF_056395905.1. Classification (NCBI taxonomy): domain Bacteria; kingdom Bacillati; phylum Actinomycetota; class Actinomycetes; order Micrococcales; family Micrococcaceae; genus Arthrobacter; species Arthrobacter sp. 05T444. The sequence goes on along the minus strand of NZ_JBFTKK010000007.1, from coordinate 41,027 downwards.
TGAGCATTCCCGTCTTGGTGGATCGTTCGAGGTAGTAGCGCCTGAGCAGTTCAGCCGCGGCCCCGACGTTCTCTTCTCTCAGGATGGCTGGAAGTTCCATGAAGTTCCCCTATGGCTGTTGCGCGGACCACGTCCGTCATTGTCCGTGCTGCGACGGTCGTTTGCGAAAGAAGTATCAAAGAGTCGCAGGGTCGAAGTCTAAGCACAGGTCAGGTCGATATCACCCACCGCCGTCGCGTCGTCCTCGGCCATCTCTTGTTGGTGCCTGAATCTGTCAGCTTGTCCTGATGGGGAAAGGCGTTCCGGCTCATTCCACGGCCGTCTGCGTGACATTTCACTGGAGAGCTATTGTCGTTTGCCCTGCCCCGGCAGTCCGCCACTAAGACCCCGCATGCGGCGGCCTGGGCGTTCAGTCACTGGGCGTGCTTCCCGGATTTCGACGGCCAAGACCCGAGCCCTGTACTTCTCCATAGCCGTGGTTTCCGGGAAGGCGTCGACCGCCGGCTTGAGGAACTCTATGACCCTGTCCAGCTGCCTGAGTAGCCCATCTTTTCCTGCCTGATCGCGTGGATGGCTGCGAGTCAGGTATTCCTCTGCCCGCTTACGCACAGACGCCAGGGTCCTTGCTTGCTCCCGGGTAAGTTCAGGAGGCACTCTTCGCAGTATTTGCCTCGTGTCCAAAGAGAGCTGGGGATCGACATGTTTGAGTTCCTGCCGGTGACGGTGCAGTTCCGACACGAGATGGGCCCGCTGCCGGAGAAAATTGAGTCTGAGTCAGCTCACCCGTGTCACTGAGCACTCGAAGCACTTCTGCCGCATCCGCGAGCGACTCGATCTCGCTCCTGCGGTTGGAAGGGCCCATCATCCACGTGCCTCCGCGAACCGGGGCGCCATCGACTCCATCTGCTCCATGACCAACTTGATCGCCTCGGGCTGCTTGTCCGGCGGATAGCCGAAGCGGACAAGGAGCCGCTTGATTGAGGACCGCAACTTGGCCCTAACGTCATCGCGTACCGTCCAGTCCGTCCGGATATCCCGGCGCATCACGGACACCAGTTCCCGGGCAATGTCCGCAAGTATGCCGTCGCCCTGGACCTCCACGGCTGACTCGTTGGAGGCCACGGCATCGTAGAACGCAAGCTCGTCCGAGTCTAGAGGGGGAGTGAAGTGCGATCCGCGGTTGCCTTCAGCTGCGACCTCGCGCGCCAACTCCACCAGCTCGGCAATGACCTCCGCCGACGTCAGCTGCTGGTTGGTGTACTTCCTCATCAGCTCGGTGATGCGCTCGGAGAACGCACGCTGGCGGATCACGTTGTTTCGTGTTGCCACAGCCGACTCATCGGCGATGAGCTTCCGCAGCGCCTCAATGGCCAGCTGTGGGTTACGGGCCTTCTGGGTCTTGGCGATGAACTCCGGTGTTAGGTCGTCCAGTGAGGGTTTTGGCATGCCGGCCGCCTCGTAGATGTCCAGTACCTCGCCCGACGACGTTGCCGATGCGATCAGGTTACCGAGCAGCCGCTGAATCTCCTCAGGAACGGGCTCACCGCTGGCCTGGCGGTCTGCGGCGTCGAACTTGGCCATGTACACGCGGGTCTCCTCGTAGACCTGGATCTCCGGCCGCAGCTCGGCCAGGGTGTCTGAGCCCGAGCAGAGCGCCCACGCCCGGGACAGCTGGCCCGAGTGCCGACGGTATTTGGAGGCCAAGGTCTCCTCGCCCTCAGCCGGGCGGTTCCCCGGAGTCTCAGGGCTCCGCAGGTAGTTGGCTGCGCCTGTAGCAGCGCTGACGAAGGCTTTGGGGCCGCCCCGCATCAGTACAGATTTCCAGTCATACCCCGCGAGCAGCCCACGGAGCGTTTCCACCAGCGAAACCGTCAGCCCAATGGCCTCATCCACGTTCCGGCCGACCGGCTTGTTGGCCTGGTCATCCTTTGTGTACTCGCCCAAGGCCTTCGCCAGATTCTCGGCCAGCGGGGCATAGGCCACCAGCAGCCCGTCCTTCTTGCCGCGGAAAGTCCGGTTCACCCGGGCCAAGGTCTGCATCAGCAGCGCGCCCTTCAGCGGCCGGTCCAGGTACAGCGTGTGCAGCGGCGGGGAGTCGTAGCCGGTGAGCATCATGTCTTTGACGATCACGAGCTCCAGCTCATCGTCGACGTCCTTGAGCCGTTCCTTGATGGTCGCGTTGGCGGAGTCGCGGCGCACATGGTCGGACACCGGCGGCACATCGGTGGCGTCACCGGAGTAGACGACTTTGATTTTGCCTTTGGCCAGGTCATTGGAATGCCAGCCGGGGCGCAGTTCCACGATCGCCGTGTACAGCTTTGCGCAGATCTCCCGCGTCCCGCCCACGATCATCGCCTTGCCCGGCGATTCGATGAACTTGCCCATCTGGGCCCGCCGGCTCTCCCAGTGCTCGACCAGGTCTTCGGCCAGCGCTGCGATACGCTGCGGGGCACCGTAGACGGCATTCACCACCGCGACGCTCGCCTCGAGCCGGGCCCGCTCCGTGTCGTCCAGGCCCAGCGTGGCCTCGTCGGCCGCCTGGTCCAGGATCTCCTCGGTGACCTCGGACGCCAGGCCCACCTTGATCAGCCGGGGCTCGAAGTACACCGGCACTGTGGCGCCGTCTGTGACGGCTCGGGAAAGATCGTAGACGTCAATGTACTCGCCGAACACGTCTTGCGTGTTCCGGTCGTCGAAGGAGATGGGCGTGCCGGTGAACGCGATCAGGGTCGCGTGCGGCAGGGCGTCCCGCAGGTGCCGGGCGTAACCGTCCAGGTCGTCGTAGTGCGAGCGGTGTGCCTCATCCACCACCACGATGATGTTGCGCCGGTCGGACAGCAGCGGGTGCTCGGTGCCGGCGTCTTTCTCGGCCTTGCTGCGTCCGAACTTCTGCAGGGTGGTGAAGTAGATGCCGCCGGTCGTGCGGTTGCTCAGTTCTTCCCGCAGCTCGGAGCGCTTCCGGATCTGCCTGGGCGATTCGGCCAGCAGCAGACTCCGGTCAAAGCCCTCGAACAGCTGGCCGTCGAGTTCATTGCGGTCCGTGATGACGACGACTGTCGGGTTCTTTAGCTTGGGGTGCCGGGCCACCAGGTTGGCGTAGAGCTCCATCTCCATAGATTTGCCGGAGCCCTGGGTGTGCCAGACGACGCCGGCCTTGCCGTTGCTTTCCACCGCCTGGACGGTGCTGCCCACGGCCTTGGTCACGGCGAAGTACTGGTGCGGCTTGGCGATGCGCTTCACGAGCCCGTCGGAGCCCTCGTCGAACGCCGTGAAGCTGCGGGTCAGCTGAAGGAAGCGCTCCTGGTTGTACAGGCCGTTGAGGGCTGTCTCCAGCGCCGTGACGGCAACCCCGTCCTCCATGTAGCCGGGAGCGACGGGCAGACCATCGTCGTCCACGTTCCAGGGCGAGAAGTGGTTGAGGGGAGTGAACGGCGTGCCGTATTTGGCCTGGATCCCGTCGGAGGCGAGCGTGAACACACAGAATCTGAATGCCATGGGGAACTCGCGCAGGTACGTCTGCAGCTGGGCGTGCGCTGAGGCCACGTCAGCGGTGGCGCTGCCGGCCTTCTTCAGCTCCATGACGCTCACCGGCATGCCGTTGCAGTACAGGACGACGTCGAAGCGGCGGTTGTAGTCGCCGTGGACCAGGGTGACCTGGTTGACGGCGAGCCAGTCGTTCTGGTCGGGGTCCTGGCTCAGCAGGTGGATAGTGGGGTTGGCTTCGTTGCCGTCGGAGTCGATGTAGCTGAGCCGGTAGCCGTCCACCAGGTAGTTGTGGATGCGGTGGTTCTCGGTGATGGCGTCGTTGGATTTGGGCGCGGCAATCTCAGCAAGGGCCTGCTGCAGGTACTCGGCGGGAACCTCCGGGTTGAATTTCTGCAGCGCGGCGAGCAACCGGGGACGGATCAGCAGCTCGTCCCAAGTGTTCCGCTCGCCGGTGCCGGGGGCGATGGCCTGCCCGGACATAGGCCGCCAGCCGAGCGGCTCGGCCAGGAGCTCAAGGGCCATGCCCTCCCATTCGGCTTCGGAAAAGGCTATGGCTGGTGCTGTTGTCACGGTGGATCCTCCTGTTGGAGCGGATGTCATTCTGGAATGTCTAGCGAAAGCTCGGCTTCGAGTTCGCGGATGCTGGGCAGGCTGGCGTTGAATTCTTCGGGCAGCGACTTGACCACGGTGTCTGTCCATTCGGCGACACCGATCGGTGCTTTGTATCCCCGGAGCGCATACTCGGACACCACGTTGTTCTTCTCCTTGCACAGAAGGAGGCCGATGGTGGGCTTGTAGTCGGCGTGGGCCAGCAGGTCGTCAACGGCTGCCATGTACATGCCCAGCTGCCCGAGGAAACCGGGTTCAAATTTGGTGGTCTTGAGCTCGATGACCACGTAGCAGCGCAGCTTGGGGTGGTAGAACAGCAGGTCAGCGAAGAACTCGTCGCCGTTGATCTCCAGCCGGACCTGCTCGCCGACGAACGCGGAGCCCTGCCCCAGTTCCAGCAGGAACTTCTCCACGTGCTGGATCAACTGGTGCTCGAGTTTCCCCTCGTTGCGGCGGTCGGTCAACGCCAGGACGTCAAAGACGTACGGATCCTTAAGGGACCGCCGGGCAAGGTCAGTGTCCGACGCCGGCAGGGTCGCAGAGAAGTTGGTGATTGCCTGCCCGGAACGCTCGTGTAGCCTCGACTCGATCTGGTGGACCAGGACATTGCGCGACCAGCCGTGCTCAACGGCGGCCGTCGCGTACCAGAGGCGGGTCTCGGCGTTGTTGAGCTTCTGGATCAGTGTCAGATGGTGGTACCAGGGCAATTGTGCAAGCGGCGCTTGCACAATTGCCCCGGCCGGCCACGTTTCGCTGAATGCCCGCATGTGCTTAAGGTTTCGCGGCGAAAACCCGGAGGCACCCGGGAACTGGTCCTTCAGATCCGCGGAGAGCCTGTCTATGATCCTGGCGCCCCAGCCTTCAAGGGTCTGCCGGTCCGGGATGTCCTGCCCGATGGCGAAATAGCTGGCCAGCAGCTGCTGGTCGGCAGCGCTAATTGCTGTGGACCGACCGGTGCTGACCTGGCGGGTGACGGAGGCAAGCAGCTCGGGATACGACTCCGGCATGGCACTGACCGCCGGCGTGGCTGGAAACGACGCATCCGTGGAGTATTGCCGGGCTCCCGGCTGGATCTCACCTCCGCCCCGGCTCATACGCCTGCGTCCTCCAGGATCTTTTCGGCGTCCTTGACCCGCAGCTTGCCTGACATGAGCTGGGGGAGAAGGGCGTCACGGGTTGCGGCAAGGGTGCGGTTCTGGACAACGGCCGCAGTAATGGATTCCATCAACGGGCCCAAGATGGCTTCCGTCGTTGCCAATTCCGTGGAATTGAAGTCCGGGACGGACAAATGATCGAAAGTCTTCATCGTGATGGTGTCGAAAACCGAGCCGTGGGCAATTTCTTTTGCTCGCTCAGTGGCGCGTAGAACCCCAAAGTAGAGGACCGCAGCTGGAACAAGTCCTGGCACAAAGCCATAGCAAGACTGGTTGAAAGACGCGGGAACGGCAAGACGGCCTACGGCGCCGACGGTACCGCGCGCGGTAAGGATGACGCTCCCACTGGGAAGTGCTTTGACTTTTGTTGTATCCACAGCACGATCCGTGATCTTCTCGGCTGTGTCTGTCACAACGCCAAAGTCGGCTCCTGTGATGTCCTTGGCCGACGCCCAGAGTCGGGCCCCGCCCCAAAACTCCTCGCCCTTCGACCGTGCGGGTGTTCCACCCAGAATCGGCCTAAGGACCTTACTCATTGGCTGACTCTCTACGCGGGCAGCTTCCCGGTCGTATAGGAGACCAGCTAGATCACTGGAAATAGCCGAAATTTTGGTGTTGGCGGCGATCTTGTCGTCGAGCGCACCCAGCACTTCTGCAATGGATCGTTGGGCGTTAAGGGAAGGGAGACATGTCTCGAATGCACCGATGCGTGACGGACTCGTATGGCGAACCGTGCTCCCGGACGCCGTGGCCAAAATATGAGCTCGATAAGAGTCCGTGCGAAGGAAGTAGCTCAAGAAACGCGAGTCAACGTTCGGATCGATAATCTCGACCAGTCCAATTCGTTGGTTGTGGAGGAAATTTCCTTCCGGAACAATGGCCGGCAGGCCGAGCGTGTCGCCCTCTTTGCTGAGATCGGTCATGGAGACCATCAGATCGCCGGGCGACAGCTTGTATTCAGGCGGGTACTCCCCGGAGTACGTCTTTGTCTTCGTACCCTTGAATCCGCCGCCAATGGCGAAATTCCCCGGAGTCACGAGTGTTGGAAACGACGGATCATCACTAAATCCAGTTCCTGGAAAGGCGAAGCCGTGCTTGATCCTGATATAGGAGGAAAGAGGACGGGTTCGCCGCTCAGACATCTACTCGTCCCAACTGCTCACGCACCAGACGTGCCCGACGCTCGGACTCCTCGAACTGAGCAAACAGCTCCTTTGACAGCCGCGCAATTTTCTCCTCAATGGGCTCGCCGTCGTCCTCGACATCGACAGCCCCAACGTAGCGACCCGGCGTTAGCGCGTAGTCTGCTGCCTTAATCTCCGCGAGGCTGGCGGAGTAGCAGAAGCCGGCCTCGTCTTCGTACGTCAGCCCTGCTTCAACAGCCGAAGCAGTCCCGCGCCAGGCGTGATAGGTATTGGCGATCTTGGCGATGTCCTCGTCGGACAGCGCGCGCTCGGCCCGATCCACCATGTAGCCCAGGTTTCGTGCGTCGATGAACAGCACCTGTCCGGTGCGGTCGATTGATCCCTTCTTGCCGGCGGTCTTGTCCTTGGCGAAGAACCACGTGCAGACGGGGATGCCCGTGCTACGGAAAAGCTGCGTTGGCAGCGCCACCATGCAGGAGACAAGGTCGGCCTCGACGAGCTGGGCCCGGATCTCGCCCTCGCCGCCGGAGTTGGAGGACATTGACCCGTTGGCCATGACCACGCCGGCACTGCCGCCCGGCGCGAGCTTGGAGATGATGTGCTGGATCCAGGCGTAGTTGGCGTTGCCGGCCGGAGGAACGCCGTACTTCCAGCGCGGATCCGATTCCGAGCGGGACCAGACCTTGATGTTGAAGGGCGGGTTGGCCATGATGAAGTCTGCGCCGTTGTTCCCGGTCAGCTCCGGGTGCTGGTCGCGGGCGAAGGTGTCGCCCCAGCGGGAAGCAAGGTTGGCGTTCAGCCCGTGGATGGCGAGGTTCATCTTCGCCATCCGCCAGGTCCGCTCGTTGAGCTCCTGGCCGTAGACGGAGATGTCCGAGCCCTCCATGTTGTGGGCCTCCAGGAACTTCTCAGCCTGGACGAACATACCGCCGGATCCGCAGCAGGGATCGTAGACGCGGCCGCGGAGCGGCTCCAGGACTTCGACGAGGACGCGGACCACGCCGGCGGGGGTGTAGAACTCGCCGCCGCGCTTGCCTTCGGCTTTGGCGAACTTTTCCAGGAAGTATTCGTAGACCTCCCCGAGCAGGTCGCGGGCCTTGCTGGCGCCCTGCCCGGTGAAGCGTGCCGAGTTGAACAGGTCCAGGAGTTCGCCGAGGCGGCGCTGGTCCACGTTGTCGCGGTTGTAGATTCGGGGGAGCGTGGCAGCCAAGGATTTGTTGTCGGTCATGATGAGGTCCATGGCGTCGTCGATGAGCAGCCCGATCGACTTGGGGGCGGCGCCGTCCATCGCGGGCAGGCCCTTGGCGTTCTCCGCCAGGTAGCTCCAGCGCGCCCGCCCGGAGACCCAGAACACGCCGCGGCTGGTGTATTCATCGACGTCGTCGATCAGCTGGGCGATCTGCTCCTCGTTGAGCCCGTCGGCCTCCAACTCGGCCTGGATCTGATTACGGCGTTCGTCGAACGCGTCCGAGACGTACTTCAGGAACACCAGCCCGAGGATAACGTCCTTGTACTGTGAGGCATCCATGGAGCCGCGCAGTTTGTCCGCGGCCTTCCAGAGCGTGTCCTTGAGTTCCTTCATGGTGGACGGGGCGAGGTCCACCTTTATTTTCTGGGGCATTTATTCAGTTCCTTCTATTGGTGCGGCGTTTGGAGATGGGTGTGTCAGGGTGAGGCTTCCGCCCGCTACGCCGTCCGTAACCAGGGTGGCGAGTTCTTCCAGCCGTTCGAGGCGCCGGCGGCCCTCCTGCTGTTCGTGTTGAAGCACGGCAAGAACCTGCATGAGCGGCTGCCGTCCGGCGTCCGGCGTGCGGCGCAGGCGCCAGTTGCGCCAGACTTTGGCGGCTTCCGGGAGACTGTTGATGTCTGCGGCCACCACGTCGGGCATCAGACCACCGGGATCACCGTCATCGATCCTCAGGATCCGGGCAGGGAAGACGACGACGTTGCCGCCCTCATGGTCGACCTTTGCGGCGGGCCGCGGGCTGGTGCAGAAGACGACGTCACCGGGCTCGGTCGGGCGTCCGTTGGGGCATGCGGCGGTGAAGTCCAGGAGGCTGATGAACCGGGGTCTCGCGCTATGGGGATTCCGGAGCTCCTGGCCGCCGAGGACCCTGCGGCCTTCCCTGGGGTTGAAACGGCTCTCGTCCAGCCGGTTGCCGTTGAGGTAGCGGAGGTTTCCGGCAGTAATCAGATCCTGTACAGGAGCCGCGCCTGGCTGGTTGCCGTGTGCGGCGGGCTGAACCTCGGGAATCGCAGGCAGCCCTGGCTGCTCGTGCAACAGGAAGCGGATGAGTTCCTCGATTCGAAGCGCTGCCTCGGCTCCGTTGGCCGACGTTGCGCGCCTCTTGACCGGCGGTGCCTCGACGAGCGAGCCCTTGCGGGCGAGAAGGACGCGGGTCTGCGGCAGCTTGGCAAACCTGAAGGAGTGCGCACGGATGGTGGCGCGGGTGCCCATCGAGGCAACGATGTCGCTGATCAGGTCCTGCCGGACATCCGGGGTGAGGGGCGTTGTGCTGAGGTCGGCGACCATGGTCCAACGTTCGGCGATGGGCACCTCCTCGTAGCACGGTCCCAGCACCCACAGGGCCTGGGGCTCCCGCGGCTTCGCGGGCAGGAGGCCGGCCTGGAGCCTGATCACGGCACGGATCCTGCCGGAGCGCAGGAGGTCCGAGCGGAGCCGGCCCGCCTCGCCGCTGAGTGGGTCGCACAGCAGCCGGGCCGGGGCGATCACCACGGCGCGCTGGCGGTCATCCATCTGGAGCACGGTGTTCTCGATGGCTTCAAGGATTTCCGTGGTGCCAAGTCCTGGTTCGCCGGGGGCCGGATACTGCGCCACATGGACGGCGGGTCCGTTGACCGAGAAGGCGCCCTGGGCGTCGATTTCAACGTGTTCGCTGTCGGCCCCGTGCACCATCAGGCGTCGCCGGGCAAGGCGTGCCGGGCCGCCGTTGTGGTCTCCGATGAGCAGTGTCAGCGGCCGGGTCTCGCCGAACTGCTGGACGATGCGGAGCATTACGTCACTGCCGCCTGGCGTCGCATCGACAAACGGTGGCGCATCCAGCTTTTGCGCCAGTTCCATGGCAGCCGATGCCACAAGGTCCAGTGCCGGGTCCGTCAGGGCTGTGTCGGATTGTTCGCGCAGTCCTTCCCGGAACCGCCGGGCCAGCAGCTTCTCGAAAGCAGCCGGTGCGCTGAAGGCACTGTCCGCTAGCCTGTCGGTGAAGCCGGCCAGTGCGGAAAGCTCAGGGCCCAGGGCTTCAAGCTCTGCGTAAAGGAAGAGGTCATCCGGGTCCGCTTCATCGGCGGCGTCAAGCAGTTCGTCCGTGGTGCTTCGGCTGAGTTCCTGACCGGTGATGACCTTCAGGGCTAGCAGTGAGGTCAGGCCGTTAAACATCCGGCGGCCGTCTTGTCCCTCCGCGTTGGCTGGAGCCATCATCCTGGCGAAGGCCGCGATGTCGTTCCGGGCCTCGGGGTTATTGCCGCGGCCCGTTGCCTCAAGCCAGGCAGCGATGTCGCCGGCGTCGAACAGCTCCATGCCGTTGATCTGGCAGGATGCTTCCGGAAACGGAAACTGGCTGCCGCTGCTCCGCTTGCGCCACATGGAGACCACGGGCCGCTGGACCTTCGCCAGGGCAGCAACATCGGGGAGCGTCATGTGCAAGGATCCGGTGGATGTGTCCATGGCTGCCCCCAATCTGTCGTGGTCGTTCGCCCAGCTTAGTCGCATGGTCCCACAAGGCAATTAATGACCTGATAAGGGGGGTTATCAGCAGTCTCAGGGTAGTGAGCGGCCGCTGCCCCCTAGGTTCATTTCTGCAGCGCAGGAAGGAAATCTTTCGGAGCTGTAGCGGCGGCGGGGAACCACGCATTGGGGGCTGGGTATCCCGCCGCCGGTCCTTCTTCGATTGAGACCTTGGGGAGAAACCATGAAGACCGAAAACACCACGCCGGCGCCCGGCACCGAGCACGCAGGAACCGCCTTGGAGCCGGAGGCTGAGTCGGCTGGGACAGGCAAATCACCGCGCCGGACTGGCCGCAAAAAGCAGGTTCTTGGTGTGCTCTTGACCGGCGTCCTGGTGGCTGGCGGAACTACATTTGGCACGACGCTGCCTGATCCCAAAGCCAGCGAGGCGTACCGGAGCATGGCCGACGAAAAGGCGGGTGCCGAGTCCGAGCGGGACTCCCTCCGGTCCGATTACGACTCGCTCAAATCCGACTACGCGGTGCTTCAGAGTGGCATTGCCGACAAGGAGGCGAAGGTCCATGCACGGGAGACCGAAGTCGGCAAGGCCGAGGCTGCCGTGAAGACCGCCGAGGCAGCTGTCAAAAAACGCGAAGAAGCCGTAACTGCCGCCGAAAAAGAAAAAGCCGCCAACACGGTGTCCGACGGGACCTGGACGGTCGGCAAGGACATCGCCGCCGGAACCTACCGGGCCACTGCCGATGTCGGATCCAGCTGCTACTGGGGCATCTACGAGACCGGCAGCAACGGCAGCAACATCATCGAAAACGACATCCCCGGCGGCGGCCGTCCCGCCGTGGCACTCTCCGCCGGCCAGGACTTCAAGTCCAGCCGCTGTGGCACCTGGACGAGGCAGTAACCGGCGCTGCCCGGCCTCACCAACCACTTGATTCATCACTTATGAAAGGCATCCCATGACCCACCAGAGCTTCGAACCCATCCCGCCGACTGCGGCAGCACCCCCTGCGGCCAAGCGCCCCTTCTACAAGAAGAAGCGCTTCGTGATTCCGGCAGGGCTTGTCCTGCTGAGCATCGTTCTTGGATCCTGCGGCGGTGGAGTCAAATCAGCCAGCGACGCTTCGGCGTCGGCACCTGCTGCCGCAAGCTCAACGACGTCTCCGGTCGCCGTAACCCCAGAATCCGCCAGTGCTCAGCCCGCACAGGCAGCAGTTGCCAGCCCCGCGCCCGAGGCACCAAAGGCGCCCGCCGCTCCCACCGTGGGCAAGCCCTTCACCATGGATCTCGGTAACGGCGACGTCGCCAGGATCACTATCCTCTCGGCCGTCCGCAAGACATCTGTGAACACGCAGTTCTCGTCGCCGGCGAAGAACGGCTCGTACCTGCTCCTAGACATACTCTGGGAGACGATGTCGGGGGAGACCAGCTCGAATCCGTTCTATTTCTCGGCCAAGGATGCCAATGGCCGCAAGGCCGACCAGAACTTGTTCGTGGACGACCAGCTCGGGTCCGGCAAGATCCTGCCCGGCGACAAGTCCCGCGGCTTCATCGCCTTCGACGTGGCACCCGGACCGGTGACGGTCATGATCTCCGACCCGCTGATGCAGGAAGCCGCGCGCATCCAGATCGCCCCGTGACATGATCATAGAAATCCGGCCAGATCCGGTGGATCCGGGACGCCCCTGACCCAGCAGCTGTCCTGGCTTGACCCGCAGGACCGCTACACCAGCCCTCTGGCCAGCAGGCCGACTAGCGTTTACAAGGAGTTCTCGTAATGCCCAACATCAACATCAAAGCTATACTCCGCGAACTCGGCTTGTTCGCCATTGCCGTAGGATACGGCGTGGCAAATAAGCACCTCGCCGACCCGGAGCGGGCGGACTGCCAGTGCCAAGTTCACCAGGAGGCAGCCAAGATCGACGCAGCCACCGCCACCCCTCCCCTGAACTCGCGGAATTCCCGTGGTACTAGCACCTCGTCTCCGAAGTCCAAGAAGGCACCGTCCCTGGCCAAGGGCGAATAGGGCACACCATCAAGTCGGCTGGCCCTCGTCAGGGTCGGCTTCTTCTCGGTCGCGAATGGCACTTTGATTCAGGACCGGTGTGACGGTTGGAACGACCGATGTCACCCCTTCGTCCAGACCAAGACCAGGGAACGCGACATTAGTTCCGAAGGTCACCTCCTGTCGGGCTACTGTAGATCGTCCGGGACGCCGAACCGCCTTCCAATGAGTACGCGAATGGCCGCGAGTAGAGGCTGATCTTCCAGCGCAACGCCCTCGCCCCCGTAGTGCACGCCCGTTTCGTCACCCACTGCTTCTATGTCAAAAAGGTTGAGGACCTCGGCCACGCGAACCTGATACTCGGTGGCGGTCATTTGGCGAGACACACGAACTGGAAGTGTGCTGAGTTTGCGCGCGACCTTAGCAGCGGGTTCATTCATGGGCGCACTCTTACATGGCGTTCCGCCATTGCACAAGGGGGGGCGCTTCGGACCTAGTCCGGGAGTATGAGGCGACGTCGGCTTAGCGGGAGCTAAGCCGATCCTCCCGAGGCACCCGCGGCAAAACCCTGCCGGCGCAGGTTCCGATACCGGCGGATCGTCGCGCAAACACCAATCAGGGTGCTGGTCGCTCTTCGGTCGTGAGTGCGCAGATAATCCACAACATAATGACCGTTATGTTGTGGGCGGTGATATCAAGAGCGCTCGACGCACGAGCAAGCGGTCGGCCAGACTTCAGAACACGCCCCGAGTCAGTGCTGATGCATGCGCGCATCAACCAAATCCCGAGCGACTTTCAGCCATTTGAACTGAGCACCGCTTCCGGTAGCGTTTTTGCGGCTGCGGCTGACCACCCGTCGAGATCACCGACCGCGACGGAGAGTCCCTTGTGCTGATTTCCGAAAGCGGTGACCGGGCGGGGGCCGCTCTGTCGGAACTGTGGCACACCTTGCCACCGGCGCAGCAAGAAGGATGGAACGCTTGCCGCTCGCACGAGTGACCGCCTTCCGTGGATGCTGGCTCTGAGCCCGTCTGACCAGGATGCCCGCGCGACCGCTGTCTTGGTGTCCGCGCGGCGTCTTTCGCCACCAACCAGTCCCGAACGGCCATTGCGGGAACTCGCCGCTCATAGGGTTGGTTCAGTGGGCGAGCTCCGCTCTATGCCCCTGTTTGGTGCCGTCAACGGCAATGTTCTCGGTTCGAGGTCGAGACCGGAAGCGTTCCAGCCTGAGTACGTCGGCAAGCAAGCCTGGAGGAGATCGGCGGCTTAGGCGGGTTTAGTTCATTCCACGGTGTCGGTAGTTAGCTCTCTATACGCAGCCTGGGTGCGCTGTATGACGACGTACAGCAACCCTATGAGGTGTGCCCCTAGCGCCACCACGACCATCGACGGCCATAGGTCGAGGCGGATGGGGCCAACGGCTGGAACGGGAGCCGTGACGGTGGAGACGACGACGGCCAGGGTGAAAGCGAGGGAGACGAGCGCCGAGTACAGGACGTTTTAAAATAACTCGTCGACAAGGCGGGGCAGGTTAAGGCGTTCCTGGACCCGGGGGTCGTGGGTAATTTGCAGCCGAAGCTGGAAAACGAAGATCATCAGGGCAAAAAGGAAGCCGGCAAGCACAGCCGTGCCCGCGATGAGTTCGGCGACACCAGAGAGTCGCCAGTCGAATATGAATGCCAGAACCGCCGCCGCGATCGGGGGTAGGTATGCCGGTAGCACCAGCCCCCACACGAGGACACCTGTCCGGTGATGCCGGAACGTGTGGAAGTGGTTCAAGTGCTGCCCGTCCTGCTCGAGGTTAGGCGTGTGGATGATCCCATTTGCCATCTGCGTCGACCCCCAGCCAGTTAGTTTGCTCCCATGAAGGCTGCCACGTGAACCCATTCGCAGTGTAGTAGGTCTCGGCTTCGCGGAACACCCGGTAACGAAACGTCGATTCGTCCAGCGATGGCTGCCCGTCATCGCTCAACATAATCCGTACGCTAGGAGTCTTCTCCTTACCTACGACAAACTTCTTGGTCTGCTCGCCCTTCTGCAGTTCGATAACGACTTCCACGTCGTCATCGTCGGCAAAACCCAAATATTCGGTCATTTTGAGGCTGCGGTTCATAACCGCGTCCCTCAGCCAGCGGGGGAAATACTTGACACCGGATTCTGGAACCAGTTCCTGCCGCAGGGTACCTAGTGGAACCGTGTGCGTTGTGGTTGACCCAGCAGCAATGTTCGATCGCCATTTCCGGGCCGTTGTCTTGATCTGACTCAGTTCAGCATCCTTGCGCCACGCATCAGCTTCTACGACTGTTTCGGTGGGGAAGTGGTGAAGGTCGCCGAAGTCGGCGATAAGAGCGTCCTTAAAGCGTTCAACTACGCGGGCCCCTCCACCGCTTATCCCCTCCCGCTCGATGCAGAAGATGCCTGTCTTGGCCTTCGGTGGGACAACGAAGGCCAAGCGAGTCATGATGGTGGCGGAGTGGTCATCAGACCGTTCATGCTCCACGCTGTGGTCGGTAATGTTGAACGTTTTACCTACACTGCCGTAGTGGCCAAACTCGATGTCTACGAAAACTGCACACCCCTGAGCATGGATGTTAGTGATGAGGGTGTACCGCTTCTTCACGGTGTCGAGAAGCTTGTCGGGATCCACTGAGGTGACGTACTCGTGAAACATCGTCAGTAGTCCGAACGGCGAAAAGTCGTCCAGCGGCGCCGTCGCCCGCTTCTTCTGTCGTTTGAACTGCAGCGTGGTCAGTCCCAATGTCCTCTTCGGCACGGTCAGGTCCCCAATCTTTGTTTCCGTTTTTAGGCGCAGGCATTCTGCTAGGAGCGGCTCTTGGTTGTTGGAGAAGGATGTTTTCTCGCCGTATGGACCTAGCCAACTGACTGAGCCTACTCTGGCGCTTTAGCAGGTGGCTGTCAGTCTCCGCCGTCGATGAGTTGTCTTCTCTGTCAAATCTGCCATAGCGAACACCGGATCCCAAGCAGAGAATCGTGTGGGGATGTGACGCAACCAGGGTTCCGACCTACCTGCTCAACTGTGAACAAGAACCGGTGAGCCGGGGCCATAGGTGGGACGAACATTCAGCCGCTGGTCTGGCGCTCTGTGTGGAAGTTTTGCCAATTCTTTGCCAATGTGTCCACCGTGGGCAAAGCAAAGGCCCCTGCTTCCTTTGTAAATAAAGGGAAGCAGGGGCCTTGCTACGTGGCGGTGACGGTGGGATTTGAACCCACGTTGGCTTTGACACCAAACAACATTTCGAGTGTTGCACCTTCGGCCGCTCGGACACGTCACCAACCTGTATAGGGTACCGGAGCAAGGCCTCCATCCCCAAAACGGCACTCTGCAGCGGTCCGCCAGGTGGGCCACGCCGGGCCTCCTCTTCCCCGGAAACGCGGCCGGGCACTAGATTCATAAGCAAGATGACTACTTCCCAGCAGACCGCACAAGCGACCTCATATTGGACCACCGGCCCGGACCAGGGTGAGCTCCGCACCGAGGAGCTTCGCCGTCCTGGCCCCGATGAGGCTATGGTCCGAACCCTGTATTCGGGCATCAGCAAGGGCACCGAACTCGTGGTGCACCGTGCCGCTGTTCCGCCCTGTGTGGCGGAGCAGATGCGCGCCCCGTACCAGGAGGGTTCCTTCCCCTCGCCGGTGAAGTTCGGATACCTCTCCGTGGGAGTCGTGGAGGAGGGCCCGGAGAGCTGGGTCGGGCAGGCGGTGTTCTGCCTCCACCCGCACCAGGACCGGTACGTTGTTCCGGTTTCCGCGCTGACCCGTGTTCCCGACGCCGTCCCTCCCCGCCGGGCGGTGCTCACCGGCACCGTGGAAACCGCCGTCAACGCGCTGTGGGAGGCCGGGCCGAGGCTGGGCGACCGCATCGCGGTGATCGGCGCGGGACTGGTGGGGGGCATGGTGGCCACGCTGCTCCGCACGTTCCCCTTGGCGAGGCTCCAGCTTGTGGACCTGGACCCGGCGCGCAAGGAGCTCGCCGATGCCCTGGGCGTGGACTTTGCCCACCCCGACGACGCCCTGCCGGACTGCGACATCGTCTTCCACTGCTCGGCCTCGGAGGGCGGCCTGGAACGCAGCCTCAAGCTCGTGGGCGACGAAGGCGAGATCATCGAGATGTCCTGGTACGCGGACCGCAAAGTCACCCTCCCACTGGGGGAGGACTTCCACGCCCGCCGGCTGTCCATCCGTGCGAGCCAGGTGGGAGCCGTTGCGCGGGCCCGCCGCCACCGCCGCACCACCGCCGACCGGCTGGACCTTGCCGTGTCGCTGCTGGAGGACCCTGTCTTTGATGCCTTCCTGACCGGCGCCTCAGCATTCAGGGAGCTGCCCGAGGTCGTCCAGCGGCTCTCGGACGGCAGCCTGGATGCGCTGTGCCACGTCATTGACTACTCACGCAAGTACCCGTCAACCGAAACGAAGAGGTAACCAGTGTTCAGCCTGACCGTCCGACGCCATTTCATGATCGCCCACAGCCTTCCCCGGGAGGCGTTCGGGCCCGCCCAGGCCCTGCACGGGGCAACCTTCGTGGCGGAGGTGACCTTCCGTCGTCGTTCGCTCAACGACGACGCCATCGTCCTGGACATCGGCGCCGCGGGCGGGATCATCGAAGAGGTCCTCGCGGGACTCAACTACCGCAACCTGGACGACCACCCGGACTTCGCCGGCAAACTGAGCACCACGGAGGCACTGGCCCAGTACATCGCCGAGGCCGTGGCGGATCAGCTGCGGGACGACACCGACGGCCGCGAGCTGTCCGGCCTGGACGTCACGCTGCGGGAAAACCCGGACGCCTGGGCCTCCTTCGCCCTCGACCTGTCCCGCGGCTAGCTGCACCATGCAACCCCGTCCGGCCGCCGTCCGGCTGCTCGTCCCCGGGAACATCCGCCACAATTCGGGCGGCAACGTCTATAACGCGGCACTGGCGCACGGACTCTCGCAGCTGGGCGTCAGCGTGGACGTGGAACCGGTGGGGGGCACCTGGCCGGTAGGCAGCAGTGAAGAACGACGGCGGCTGGCTGGCCTGCTGCGGTCCGGCACCGGTGACCCGGCCCGGGGATTATCGGCAGGGGGAACCGTGACGATCCTGGACGGGCTCGTCGCCTCCGGCGCCCCTGAAGCGCTGGAAGCGGCCGTCGCCGGCGGGCAACGCCCGTGGATCCTGCTGCACATGCCGCTGATCGACCATCCGGAACTGGAGATCCGCGCCCTCCGCGCTTCCGCCGGCGTGATCTGCACAAGCGGCTCTGCCGCGGCTGAGATCACCCGGCGTCACGGCGCCGCCCGCGTCCACGTGGCGCTGCCCGGAACGGAGAAAGCCGAGCCGGCCGCGGGTTCCGAGCCGCCGCACATTCTCTCCGTGGCCGCCTTGCTGCCGAACAAGGACCAGCTGCTCCTCCTCGGCGCCCTGGCCCAGGTGCAGGACCTGCCGTGGACGGCGGCGCTGGTCGGTTCTGATGAGGCGGACCCGGACTACGCGCGGGAAGTCAGGGCGGCGCTGGGCGGGTACGGGCTGGAGGGCCGCGTGCGGCTTGCCGGCGAACTGACGGGATCCGCGCTGGAAGAGCAGTGGCATGCGGCGGATCTAAGTCTGCTCGTGTCCAGGGTGGAGGCGTTCGGGATGGTGGTTACCGAGTCGCTCGCTCACGGCGTTCCCGTGGTGGTCCGCAGCGGCACGGGCGCCGTCGAAGCACTGAACCTGGGTGCCGTGAACCCGGATGCGCCGGAACGCGGCGGAATGCGGCTGCCGGGGGCCGCCGTCGTCCTCGACACAGACCCGGCACCACTCGAAGCGGTGCTGCGCAGCTGGCTCACCACGCCGGAGCTGCAAGCGCAGTGGCGCCAGGCGGCGCTCGCCGGACGGGACCGGCTTCCCGGCTGGCACGCGACCGCCCGGCACGTCCTGGAAATCATCGGCGGAACGGCTCCGGGGCCCGGCCATTCCTCGGACCGGCTTGCTAGTGGACAATGAGCGCATGACTATCCACGTCTCGCAGTCCGATGGCATCCGCACCGGGGAGGTCCAACCAGAGGCGCTCACTCCCGAACTGCTCCGGGCGTGGGCCTGGCACAAGCAGGGACTGGACGGCACGCTGGCCGGCTTCACCTCGGACGAGGTGTTCGCCCGGGCAGGCTGGGCACGCTCTGTGGGCGGCGCCAATCCCTACCTGACGCTCTTTGCGCGTGCCGGCATTCGCCGCGATCAGGTGGACCAGGACGTCCTGGACCTGCGGATCCACGAGCTGCCCACGGCCCGCGGCTGCACGTACGTCCTGGGCCGGGAGGACTTCGCGTGGGCCTTGAGCCTGGGCAAGAACGCGGAAGAGGCTTTCAGGGTGCTGGGCAGGCTGGGCGTGGACCGCGGCGAAATGACCCTGCTCGAAGAGCAGATCCTGCACGTGCTCTCCGAGGCTGCCGGGGCGATGGACCCCAAACAGCTCAAGGATGAGTTGGGCGAATCGGTCCGGAACCTCGGCGAGGAGGGCAAGAAAAAGGGCGCGGCCACCACCCTGCCCACGGCCTTGGGGCTGTTGCAGGCCGACGGCCGGGTGCGACGGGTCCCCATCAACGGGCGCCTGGACCAGCAGCGCTACGCCTACACTCTTTGGGCCTTGCCGCCCAGCACCCTCGACCCCGAGGGCGCCCGCGCCGAGCTGATCCGCCGCTATCTGGGCTGGACCGGCGGGGCCACCCTCAAACAGTCCCAATGGTTCACCGGCTTCACCGTCGCCCAGAGCAAAGCCGCACTGGCCGCCGTCGGCGCCGTCGAGGTTCCCACCGCCGGCGGTGACGTGCTCTGGATGCTGCCCGACGACGTCGAACGCCTCGCCGGGTTCACGCCGCCGGACGCGGAGCAGATCCAGCTGTTGGCCGGAACCGATTCGCTGGTCCTGCAGCGGCGGAATTCCGGAGACCTGTTTGCCGAGGCGGACAAGGGCAGAAAGGTGCTCAACTCCACTCTGGCGATTCAGGCCGATCTGCCGGACCACCCCATTCTCGACCGCGGCCGGATCATCGGGCTGTGGCAGTACGACCCAGTAAAGGCGCGGATCGCGTTCTGGCTCTTTGACGGCCCCACGCCGGCCGTTGAACGGCGGATTGCCGAGGTGGAAGCCTGGATCCAGGAGGACCTGGGCGATTTCCGGTCCTTCAGCCTCGATTCGCCGGCGTCCCGGCAGGAGCGGATCGACGCCCTGGACGCCGCCAACGGCCGGGGCAAGCCGTAAGGGCTAGGGGCGTTCGATGCCCCGGGGTTCGGCCTTTCCGGGCTCCGTACTGACCCCGCCGTTCAGGGGCCCCGTCCTGCGGTGCGCGGCGAAGAAATCCCGCAGCACGGCGCCGCACTCCTCCTCCTGCACTCCCGCGTAGACCTCCACCCAGTGGTTAAGGCGGCGCTCGCGGAGGATGTCGAACACCGACCCCGCGGCCCCCGCCTTTTCATCCCATGCGCCGAAGACCACACGGTGGATCCGTGCCAGCACTATCGCCCCAGCGCACATGGCGCACGGTTCCAGCGTCACCACCAGGGTGCAGTCCTCGAGCCGCCAGCCGTCCCCGGGACCGCCGTGCTGCGCGGCCCGTTCGCGGAGCCGCGCGGCAGCCTCACGGATGGCCACGACCTCGGCGTGGGCCGTGGGGTCCCCGAGCGCCTCCCGTTCGTTGCGCCCCGAACCCAGCACCGCGCCGTCAGGCCCGATCACGACGGCGCCGATGGGCACATCCTCGGTGGCCAGAGCCCGCCGGGCTTCGTCGAGGGCGAGGCCCATCCATTCGAGGTGTTGCGGATCTGCCGGGGCCATGGGTCAATTATAGTTTCGAAGGGTACTTAGTTTCAGACAGCACCTTGCCGGGAGCGATGATGAAATCCGTGACTGACCGATTCGGGCGGTGGCTTGGCCCCTACGCGGCACTGTGGATCACGCTCATCGTCGGCGGCATCCTGGTGATCACCCTAACGCTGCTCGGAGCCGAGGTGTACGACAGCGTGGTGGACCAGAAGGGTGTGTCCGGCCTGGATGAACCAGCCCTGGAGCTCGCCAAACAGTACCGGACTCCCTGGCTGGACAGCGCCGTCACGGCCTTCACCAACATCGGTGGCGGCATCGGCATGCCCATTTTGGCGAGCATCCTGGTGGCCTGGCTGATCTATGTCAGCCGCAGCTGGCGGCCCCTCATCCTCGTGGGCGGCGCCGCCGCTGTCTCGGTGACGGCAACCACCGTGGGCAAGACGCTCCTGGGCCGCACCCGCCCGGACCACATCGACGCCGTGCCGCCGTTCGAGTTTTCGCCCTCGTTCCCCAGCGGCCACACGCTCAACACCACGGTGGTGATCGGCGTGGTGGTGTACCTCGTGTGCCTGCAGGTCCGCACGAGGCGGCTCAGGGTGGCGGCCATCACCGCGGGGTCCGTGTTCATCATCGCCATGGGTTTCAGCCGGGTGTTCCTCGGCCATCACTGGATGACGGACGTGATGGCCGCATGGCTCCTCGGGCTGGCCTGGGTGGGCATGGTGATCCTGGCCCACCGGCTGTTCCACGTGATCCGCCGCAGGGAGCATGCGGGTCCGGCGCCCACCTTCGAACACCCCGCCCACCTGCCGGACAAGGAGCTTCCCGACGCCGGCGGAGGAGCCGGAAGCCGCGGCGGGAAGGCAGCCTCCGGGTGATAGTTTTGACCCATGCGCACACTCGTCGTGGACCATCCGCTGGTCGCCCACAAGCTCACCGTCCTGCGGGATAAAAACACCCCCTCGCCGGTTTTCCGCCAGCTCACCGAGGAACTCGTCACCCTCCTCGCCTACGAGGCAACCCGCGACGTCCGCACCGAGCCGGTCACGATCGAAACCCCGGTGTCCACGACCGTCGGCACCGCGTTCACCAAGCCGACGCCCCTGGTAGTCCCCATCCTCCGCGCCGGCCTGGGGATGCTTGAGGGCATGACCAAGCTGGTCCCCACGGCCGAGGTCGGTTTCCTGGGCATGGCCCGCGACGAGGAGACCCTTGACATCATCACCTACGCGGAGCGCCTCCCGGAGAACCTCACGGACCGGCAGATCTTTGTCCTGGACCCCATGCTCGCCACCGGCGGCACCCTGCGCGAGGCCATCAAATTCCTCTTCAAGCGCGGCGCCTCCGACGTCACCTGCATCTGCCTGCTGGCCGCGCCTGAGGGCCTGGCCAAACTTGAGGAAGAACTCTCCGACGCCAACGTGACCATCGTGCTGGCCTCGATCGACGAAAAACTGAACGAGAAGTCCTACATCGTGCCTGGGCTCGGCGACGCCGGGGACCGCCTGTACGGCATCGCCGGCTGAGAGGGGCCGGGCTTCCCGGGTCTTCCGGATCCTTTCGTGCCGGGCTAGCCTGTGCACCATGGACTGGAAACTTGAACTTGTGTTCGTCCCCGTGTCCGATGTGGACCGCGCCAAGGACTTCTACGTCAACAAAGTCGGCTTCAATGCAGACTACGACGAGCGTCCCATGGACGGGATCCGCTTCGTCCAGCTGACCCCGCCCGGCTCCGGCTGTTCGATCGCCATCGGGGAGGGACTCAACGATGCGCCGCCGGGCACGGCCCCGAGCCTCCAGCTCGTGGTGAATGACATCCAGGCGGCTCACTCGCAGCTGAAGGCCAACGGCGTGGATGTGAGCGACGTGGACGTCCAGGACTGGGGACATTTCGTGTATTTTTCCGACCCTGACGGCAACAAATGGGCCGTGCAGTTCATCCCCGGCAGGGAAGCCGCCCCCGAGGCCGCCGGACAGTAGGGCAAAATGGGGGCATGACTTCCAGCACAACACCTGCTCCGGCCCGGACCCTCACGGCCCGTGCCGTCCTTTTCGATATGGACGGCACCCTGGTGGATTCCACCGCGGTGGTGGAACAGGTGTGGGGCGAGTTCGCCGCGCGCTATGGCCTGGACATCGCCGAGATCCTGCGGACCTCCCACGGTGTCCAGGCCGGGGACACAGTGCGGCGCTTCGCTCCTGCTGGCGCGGACGTGGTGGCCCTTACCGAGGAACTCGGCGCAATGGAGCGGGTCCGGACCGAGGGCATTGTCGCCCTGCCCGGTGCTGCTGAGCTGCTGCGCACGCTGCCCGGGGACGCTGTGGCCCTCGTGACGTCCGCCGACCGCATCCTGGCGGACGTCCGCATGGGCGCCGCCGGCCTGGCGATGCCTGCCACGGCGGTGACCGCGGACCTGGTCACCCGGGGCAAGCCGCATCCGGAAGGCTACCTGCGGGCCGCCGAACTGCTGGGCGTGGAACCGTCGGAAGCTGTGGTCTTCGAGGACGCCCCTGCCGGCATCGCGGCAGGTGTGGCGGCCGGCATCCGCACGGTGGCGGTCGGCCCGAACACCGGTGTAGTACCCGACGGCGTGCTGCGTATCCCCGACTACTCTGCGGTCACCGCTTCGGTGGGGTCCGGCACGGACGGCCGACCGGTCATCTCCTTCCGGCTCTGACGCACGCCCCTTAGGGCGCCGGCCCCCTCGAGCCCCTGCCCCTCTGGCGCACGCTGCGGTCAGGAAAGGTCGTAGACCGTGGCGCCGCCCACCGTCCTGGCCGTGAAGTTCGCCGCCACCCAGTCGGAGATCCTGGCCGCCGCGTCCGACCCCGTCTCGCCCTGCATCATGCTGCCGCCGATGAAGTAGTGGATTTCACCGGCGGCCACCAGCTTCTGGAACTGTTCGAGGTTCGGCGCGGGATCCGTTCCGTTGAACCCTCCCACCGCCATCACCGGAAGTCCGGACGCCAGCGGCGCCGCGAGGACCGCCGCGAGCGCGACTCCCGCCGTCGTGCGCTGCGATGCCGTCCGGAGCTGCGCCGATGACGTCCGGAGGTCCTGCCCCGCCAGCGCCAGCAGGAGCAGGGCCGCCGCGGCCAGCGACGCGAGCAGCACCGTCCAGCGCAGCCAGGGCAGGTACGCGGGGGAGCGGCCCAGCAGCTGGAAGGCCAGGCTCCCGGCAGCGATCACAGCTGCAGCCAGCGGCAGGGCTGCCGCGGGACGGGCGCGGCGCTGCCACAGAAGGATGCCGCCCAGCCCCGCCAGGCCTGCGATGCCGGGGGCCAGGGCAACCATGTAATACGGATGGATGATGCCGGCCATGAAGCTGAACGTGAGGCCGGTGACCGCCACCCACAAGCCCCAGATGACCACGGAGGCCCGCACCGCATCAGTCCGCGGGGCACGCCGGCCGACCCACAGCAGGGCGCCGGCAAGGATCAGCACCGACGGCAGAAGCCACGCGATCTGGCCGCCGAACTCGCTGTTGAACAACCGCAGAAGCCCGGGCGTTCCCCAGCCGTTCCCGCCGCCCACGCTGCCGGTCTCGTCGCCGTTGAGCCGGCCCAGGCCGTTGTAGCCGAGCGTGAGTTCCAGGATGGAGTTGTTCTGCGAGCCGCCGATATACGGCCGGTTTTCTGCCGGGATGAGTTCGACGGCAGCCAGCCACCACCCGGCGGCGGCCACCATGGCACCGCCCGCGCCAGCGAGCCGCAACAGCCTTTTGCCGAGGCCGCCGGGTGCAGCGAGCAGGTACGCGGCGGCCAGGCCAGGCACCACCAGCAGGACCTGGAACTGCTTGGTCAGGAATCCGAGGCCGAGCAGCACACCGCCCAGCAGGAGCCAGCGGAAGCGGCCATCCTGGATCGAGCGCAGCACTGCGTAGGCAGCCGCGGTCATGACGAGGACCAGCAGGGCATCTGGGTTGTTGAAGCGGAACATCAACGCAGCCGCCGGGGTCAGCGCCATAACGGCGCCCGCCAGCAGGCCGCCGCAGTGGGCGGGCCGGTCATCGCCGGTGGCGGGTGCGGCGGCGCGGCGCACCGCAAGGTACACGAGCCAGACCGTCGCCACCCCCATCAGGGCCTGCGGCACCAGGATGCTCCAGGAGTTCAGTCCGAACAGCCTGACGGACAGGCCCATAATCCAGAGGGCTGCTGGCGGTTTGTCCACCGTGATGGCGTTGGCGGAATCGGAGGAGCCGAAGAACCACGCCGCCCAGTCCTGTGAGCCGGCCTGCGCCGCGGCCGAGTAGAAAGCATTGGCCCAGCCCGAAGCTCCCAGGTTCCACAGGTAGAGGACGGCAGTACCCAGCAGGAGCCCGGCAAGCTCGAGGCGGCTCCGCAGCTGGGCGGGCGGCCCGGTTTCCGCTGGTTGCCCGGCACCTGCGGATTGTCTGGCCACGCCGGGTGCCGTGGAACCGGGGCGCCGGAAGCTAAGGCGGGAAATGGTGTTGGTCATGACGGCCTACTCGCTCAGCTTGTACACGGTGGAAGTGCCCACGGTCTGGGCGTCAAAGTTGGCGGCTACCCAGGTGGCAACCTCGGAGTTCCCCCCGCGCATGCCGCCTCCGCGCATGCCGCCCATGCCTCCGCCGGAGATGAAGTAACCGATCTCGCCCTTGGCCACCATTTCCTGGAACTGCGCCAGGGTGGGGTACGGGTCGCCGCCGTTCCAGCCGCCCAGGGCAATGACGTTGGTGCCCGTCGCCAGCTCCAGGCTCGCGGCCTGACTGGCCCCCGAGACGATTCCTGACCACTTCGCGGTGCTCGACTTGAGAAGCGCGGTGAGCTCGGAGCCGGCCGATCCGGCGCCGTCGGCCACGCCTGCCGGGCCGCCCTGCCCTCCGTTGATGCCCGCACCGCCGGCGATGTCCGCCCTGCCCGTCTGGCCTCCGGGACCGCCCATGGCGGACGCGGTGGGTCCCGACGTCGGAATGGAACCGGAGTGGGGCTGGGCGGCGGTGGCGAAGGTCCAGGCCGTGCTGCCGAGCCCGCCCGCCAGCAGCGAAACGACCACAACACCGGCCGCCGCAGACTTGCGCAGCCGTGCGGAAACGTTCTGGAGCGAGTCGAGCCGCAGCGCCAGCGCTGCCGCCGCCAGCACGCCGAGGACAACTGCGGCCGGCCTGAGCCAGGGCAGCCAGGACGCGTCGCGGCCCAACAGCACTGCGGACCAAACGGAGGCCGTCAGGACTGTTGCGGCCAGAACGGTCCTGGCTGGCCAGTAGGACCGCCCGCGCCACAGTTCAACGGAACCGATTCCCACCAGCGCCGCGATGGACGGTGCCAGCGCCACAACGTAGTAGGGATGGACCGTTCCTCCCATGAAGCTCAGGATTCCAGCCGTCACCAGCAGCCAGCCGCCCCACAGCATCAGGGCCGCCCGGGTCCGGGAGGTGCGGGTCTCGCGGCGTGTGAACCAGAGGCCCGCAACGAGCAGGATCAGCGCAGCCGGAAGCAGCCAGGACACCTCGCCCCCGAAGCTGCCACCAAACATCCGTGTAATGCCGGCCGCTCCGCCGAAGCCCACGTTGCCGGACATGCCGCCGCCGGCGCCTGGGGCGGTTCCGCCGCCGGGCGTGCCCCCTCCCGAACCGGTGATGCGGCCCAAACCGTTGTAGCCGAACGTGAGTTCCAGGAAGCTGTTGTTTTCCGAGCCCGCCATGTAAGGACGTGCTGAGGCGGGCGTGAGCTGGAACAGCGCGATGTAGCTGCCCGCGACGAGGACGATACCGCCGGCAGCCGCCAGCAGATGCAGCACCCGCCGGCCCAGGGTGGTGGGCGCGGCCCAGACGTAAGCCAGCGCGAGGCAGGGCACAATCAGGAAGCCCTGCAGCATCTTGGTCAGGAACGCGAGTCCGATCACGGCACCGGCCACGGCCAGCCACTTCCAGCCGGCCTTTTCGATGGCGCGGGTGGTGAAATATGCTGCCAGCACCAGGCACAGCGTTAGCAGGGCGTCCGGGTTGTTGAACCTGAACATCAGCGCGGCCACGGGGGTCAGGGCCAGTGCACCGCCGGCCAGCAGCCCGGCGGCCGGACCGGACACACGCTTCACGGTCAGGTAGAGAAGCCCGACGGCGGCCACACCCATGAGTGCCTGCGGCACCAGCATGCTAAGCGGCGAGAAGCCGAAGATCCGCCCGGCCAGGGCAGGAATCCAGAGTGCCGCCGGCGGCTTGTCCACGGTGATCGCGTTCCCGGCATCGAGGGAGCCGAACACTAAGGCGGTCCAGTCCTTGGTGCCGGCCTGGATGGCCGCGGCATAGAACGAGTTGGCGTATCCGGTGGCTTCGAGGTTCCAGAGATACAGGACCGCCGAGAAGGCCAGCAGCAGCGCGGCTGACGGTCGGACCCAGCGGGACTGGTTTCCCGTCAGCAGGGAATGAAGGCGTGAACGCGACACCGGCGTCTGCCCGGAGACGCCCCGTTCCTGTTCTGCGCCGGATTCGGCCTCCGTGCGGTGCTCTGCACGGCTCACTGTGGTGGTCATTTGCTTGCCTCTTCTTCAGCGGTCTTGGAGTCTGTGGCGGCGGAAGCCTGGTGCACCGGCGGCGACTGCCGCCGTCGGAACACCCATAGCCTGAACAGCAGGAACTTCACCGCCGTGGCGGCGAGGTTGGCCGCGGTGACGGTGACCAGCTCAAGCCAGCGGTCCGGCGTCGTGCTTCCATGGACGAGGACGAGCGCCCCGGAGGTGAGGGCCCAACCGATCCCGAAGACCAGAAGACCCTCAAAGTGATGGCGCGCAACGTCGCTGCCGCCGGCGATGCCGAAGGTGAAGCGCCGGTTGGCCGCGGTGTTGGCCACGGCCGTGGTGAGCAGGGCCAGGAAATTGGCGAGCTGCGGATCCATGAAATTGCGGCACAGGAAGAAGAGCAGCAGGTAGGCCAGGGTGGACGCTGCGCCGATGGTACCGAAGCGGACCAGCTGGCCGAACAGGCTGCCGCTGGGGCTCTGTTCCTGGCTGCGGGAGGCCGCGGGAAGGGGGCCGCGGGCCAGCGCACCGCGAAGCTCGGCGACGGGAATGCGCCCGGACACCATGTCCCTGCTGAGCCGGGCCATGCCGCGGACATCCGCGAGGGCGGTCTGGACGATGTCCACACTGGAATGCGGATCGTCCGTCCAGTCCACCGGAACTTCGTGGACGCGGAGCCCGCACTTTTCGGCCAGGACCAGGAGCTCGGTGTCGAAGAACCAGGCGTTGTCCACGGTGTGCGGCAGGATCTGTTGGGCGATGTCCGCCCGGATCGCTTTGAAACCGCACTGCGCATCGCTGAAGTGCGCCCCCATCACGGACTGGAGCAGGAAGTTGTAGCTGCGGGAGATGAACTCGCGCTTGGGCCCGCGGACCACCCTGGAATTGCGTGTCAGCCGCGTGCCGATGGCGAGGTCTGAGTGCCCGGAAATCAGCGGTGCCAGGAGGGGACCCAGAGCCGCGAGGTCGGTAGAGAGGTCCACATCCATATACGCCAGGACGGGTGACGGCGAGGCCAGCCACACTTTGCGGAGGGCGTTGCCGCGGCCCTTCTCCTCGAGGTGCACCACTGACACTTCTCGCAGCTCCCTGGCCACCCGCTCGGCGGTCTTGAGGGTGCCGTCCGTGCTCGCGTTGTCCGCCACGGTGATGCGGAACGGGTGCGGGAAGCTGCCCCGGAGATGCGCATGCAGCCGGCGCAGGCACTCCTCCAGGTCGCGTTCCTCGTTGTAGACGGGGATGGTCACGTCCAGCACGGGAACCGCGGCGGCGGTGTCGATGGGTGAGCGCCGCAGATGCCGTGCGCGGGCAACGGCCGGGCTGTGCCCGTCAGACGGCGCGGAGTGGACCCGCGCGGGCGGCTGGGGGTGCAGTGGAGGGTGCGGCTGGGTTCCTGAGGCCTGGTCTGTGAGGGTCATGCTTCAACAGTGGCGGGGCCTCATATGAGGGTTTTAGGGCGAAGCTGTGCGGGGGCTGTGGAAGTTTTGGCCCCTTGGAAGGGCGGCCGCCGCATTTCTGCACCGCTTCCCGGCCGCGCCCACGTGCAGGGACGCCGACGGCCCCCGGATCACGTGGATCCGGGGGCCGTCGAAAAACTCAAAGGGGTGCAGAAACGCGCGCTCCGCTTCCCACCGACTGGCGGCTTAGTACCAGTTGTTGGCGAGGTGGAAGTTCAGGGCGCTGCAGGGGGAGCCGTAGCGTTCCTTGACGTAGTCCAGGCCCCAGTTGATCTGCGTGCGGTAGTTGGTGCGGTAGTCCGGTCCGGCGCTCGCCATTTTCTCGGCAGGCAGGGACTGCACCACGCCGTAGGCGCCGCTGCTCGCGTTGGTGGCGGTGGTGCGCCATTCGGACTCCTTGGTCCAGAGCCTCTGCAGGCACTGCATCTGGTCCGCGGCCCAGCCGAAGGAGGACAGCTTGCTGGCTGCATAAGCCTGAGCGCCGGCGGGGTCATCCACCGCGGCAGGAGCAGCGGGCTTAGCCACCGGAGCGGCAGCCCGGACCGGGGCCACCTTGGCAGCCGGCACGGCAGCAGCCTTCGCCGGAGCAGCGGCGGGCTTGGCTGCCGTTGCCTTCGGGGCGGCCTTGGCAGCGGGAGCCTTCGCGGCGGCGGCCGGCTTGGCGGCGGACTGCGGGGCCAAAGCGGCTGATGTCGGCGCCGGCAGGGCGGAGATCAGCGTCTTGTCGAAGTTGAGCGTTGACGCCGCGTCGGCCGTGGCGGAGGCCGCTGCGGGGCTGGCTACCGGGGCAGCCTGCTCGGCGGCCTGGCTGGCCGCACCGACACCGATGAGCACGGCACACGCCGTGGTCACCACGGCCGCGCGGCGGCCGAATGACGGGATGTCAGCAGTGAGCCGGCCCCAGGCCGACATGGGCCGGACAGGTTCGGCGCGGTGGCGTGAAAGCTTCTGCCGGGACTGCGTGGAAGCGCGATCAGGGCGCGTTTGTACCTTGAATTCAGACATGGTGGATTGCCTCTCAACACCTGCGGAGTTAGCTGTCGGGTTCGGATGAGGTCATCCGGCCGCACGGCGATTCACGTGTCGGCTTCACCCCAAGGGCTTGATGCGGATTGCCCGGGACTCTGGTTCCCCCGCCTCTGCCTGGTCAAGCGGAATCCGGGAAGCGGCAGAGCTGGGCGTCCATCCGGATACGCGGCCCTGGTGGTGGCCGCACTCTATCGACCGTACAGGAGGCTCACGCTTAAGTCACATTTAGGTAACAGAGATCACGACGACGGCGCGTCGCCTTGTGCAGGCAGTCGGACCGCGAATTCGGTGCGGCCGGGCCGTGAGGAGACCTCCACCGTGCCGCCGTGGGCTTCCACGATCGACTGCACAATGGAAAGCCCCAGCCCGCTGGTTCCTTCGGCGGAAGCCTGCCCGGACGGGGCCGCCGTCTGGGCGCCCGGCGCCGCCGGCACGGGGGTCGCCCGGGCCGCGTCTGCGCGGGCAAAACGCGCGAAGACCCGGTCCACGAACTCCGCGGGGATGCCCGCGCCGTCGTCCGTCACGGTGATCACTGCACTGCCGTCGGCGGACCTCATGACTCCGGTGACCACCGTGGTGCCCGGCCCGGTGTGCTTGCGCGCGTTGGAGAGCAGGTTGACCAGCACCTGGTGAAGCTGTGAGGCGTCGCCGCGCACCACTACCGGCTCTTCGGGAAGTTCGAGGTGCCAGTTGCGGTCGGGCGCCATGACCTTTTCATCGCTAACTGTCTCGATCACCAGCTGCGTGAGGTCCACGTCGCTGAGCTTTAGCGGTTGCCCCTCGTCAAGCCGCGCGAGCAGCAGGAGGTCCTCCACCAGCGTGGTCATCCGCACGGACTGGCTCTGGACGCGGGCGAGGGAGCGCTGGCCGTCGGGCGTGAACTTCTCGGTCATGCGCATCAGCTCGGTGTAGCCGCGGATGGCCGTGAGCGGCGTGCGGAGCTCGTGCGACGCGTCGGCCACGAACTGGCGGACCTTCATTTCGCTCTCCTGCCGCGCCTCGAGGGCATTGGACACGTTGTCCAGCATGAGGTTGAGGGCATGGCCTACGCTGCCCACTTCCGTTCCGCGGTGGGCGTTCGACGGCGGGACGCGGACGGCGAGTGCCACCTCACCGGCGTCGAGGGGCAGGCGGGAAACCTGCGTGGCCACCTCCGAGAGCTGTTCGAGCGGCTTCATGGTGCGGCGGATGAGCACGGTTCCGGCGAGGCCGATGAGGACGAGGCCACCCAGCGACACCAAGGTGATGGTCACAACAAGGGACGTCAGGGTGTTCTGCTTTTCGGTGAGGGGAAGCCCGGTCACCATGACGTCGCCATAGGGCGACTGGGCGGCAACCAGCCGGTAGGCCCCCGTGGACAGGGTGCGGTCAACGGGGACGCCGTCGCGGCGCAGGCCCAAAAGAACCTGGTCGTCTGCCGCCGACAGTGTCTTGCGGGTGAGATCGGCGGCCAGGAAACCAGCACTGCTGACCTCGCCGTCCTGGATCCTGGCTGCTATGGTGCCGACGCGTTGGCCCCTGCCTTCGAGGGGATCGGGCTTATTGCCCGATCCGCCGAGCGGGGGACGGCCAAAGTCCCGGGCCCTGTCAGCTGCGCCGGTGAGTTGATCGTCGAGCTGGCGGGTGAGGAACGAGTCCATGCTGGCGTAGCTGAACAGGCCCACCGCGGCGCAGATGGCCACGAGCAGCGCCATGGCAACGAGGACCAGCCGGGTGCGGAGATGCCAGGTGCCGGGCTTCAGCACGCTGCGGCGCGGCGTTCGGGTGGCTCCGGAAAGGCTTGTCACGGCCTAGTCTGCCGGTTTGATGACGTAGCCCGCTCCGCGGACCGTGTGGATCATCGGCGGGTGCACGGCATCCACCTTTTTGCGCAGGTACGAGATGTAGAGCTCGACGATGTTGGCCTGGCCCCCGAAGTCGTAGTTCCAGACACGGTCCAGGATCTGGGCCTTGCTCACCACCCGCTTGGGGTTTTCCATGAGGTAGCGCAGCAGCTCGAACTGGGTGGCCGTGAGCTGGAGTTCGTCACCGGCGCGGGTGACTTCACGGGTGTCCAGGTTCAGGACCAGGTCTCCCACCACGAGTTCCGCAGAGTCCATCGCCGCCACGCCGGAGCGCTGCACGAGGCGGTGAAGGCGCAGCAGGACTTCCTCCATGCTGAAGGGCTTGGTGACGTAGTCGTCGCCGCCGGCAGCGAGGCCCACGATGCGGTCCTGTACTGCGTCCTTGGCGGTCAGGAACAGCGCCGGCACTTCCGGTGCGAAGGCACGGATCCTGCCGAGCAGCTCAACGCCGTCGAAGCCGGGAAGCATCACATCCAACACGAGGACGTCCGGGCGGAACTCCTTGGCGAGCTTGACCGCCTCAGGGCCGTCGGCCGCAACGGCAACGGACCAGCCCGCCATGCGCAGTCCCATGCTCATGAGCTCGGACAGGCTGGGTTCGTCGTCGACCACCAGGGCACGGATGGGGGAGCCGTCCGGATGGGTGAGCTGGGGAAGGTTGTTGGTCATGGAGTGCGAAGTGGCCATGGGACAACTCTCCGTTCTGCGGTTTAGCCGGCGCTTTGGGGTTCCTGTGCGCCGGCTGTGAATCCCAGCGTAGCGAGCTGGACAGGGGAGCGGGGCTTTTCGAGATCACAGGCATGGCTCTTGCCCTGCACAGGCCAGTCACAGGAAGGCTTCCCAATCTGGAAGGGACATAATCAGCACCCCAAAGGAGATAGCTATGAGCGGACACCAGCAACCACCTGTTCCCGAGGCCCGCCCCGTACCCCAGTCTCATCCCGCCACCGAACCGGTGTCCCTGGCCCAGCCGGCGGCGGCCACTGAACCCGTGCCTGCCACAACCCCCGTTCCGGAGCCGTCGCCGGGCTGGGGCGCCGGATGGGGAGCGCCGCCGTCGGCGTCCTCAGGCACCGCCGCTTCGGCCGAGCCGACTGGCAACGGCGCAGGCTGGGGCACCGGATGGGGAGCGCCGCCGTCGGCCGGTACTGCCGGTGCGGCGTCTTCCGCCGGCAAGCCGTGGACGCTGAAGCGGGGGCTGCTTGTGGCCGGTGCGGCCGCCGTTCTGGCGGCCGGTGCCGGAGTGGGCGTCTACAGCCTGGGCAATAATGCTGCCGCTGCCAACGGCGCCGCGGGCGCCGGCGGCCTCGGCCAGGGCGTACTGCCGCAAGGAGGGGTGCCCCAAGGCGGTACCGCTCCGGATGGCACCGTCCCGGGCGGGACGGCTCCCGACGGAAGCGGGACGCTTGGCGGGCGGGGCGGCGGTGTTGACGGCGGAGCGGTGCCGGGCCAGGGCGCCCCCGGCGATTTCACTGCCGGCGGGCTCGGCGGCATGGCCAGCGGCGTCTCGTCTGCCGTTCACTCGGAGTACGTGGTCCAGGAGAGCGGCCAGTACGTCACCAAGGTGGCGCAGCTGGGTACGGTCTCCAGCGTCGCCTCGGACTCAGTGACCGTCAAGAGCGCGGATGGCTTCACCAGCACCTACACGCTCGACGACGCCACAGTCGTGGGCAATCAGCAACAACGTCGCCAGCAGACCGGAACCGGCGGGCTGACCGTCGCCGATATCGTCTCCGGGGCTGCCGTCAAGATCGTGGCGGCCAAGGAAGGATCGACGCTGACGGCGGAAAGTGTCCTGGTGACCGCCGCCACGCAGGCCGGGCAGACCAGCTGAGACCAGCGCAGCAGTTCGGCTGCCGGTTTGCCGGGTCCGGGGAACGGAGGATTCCGGCAAACCCGCGGGCGCTTGACCGTGGCGACCGGGAGTGCTCCGGCAAAAATTTCCAGTCCGGATCGCGTCGTAGCTGGACAACCGCCGATTGGCGGTTGCCGAATTCCGGCCGCTCGGATCTGACTGAATATTCACCGGAAAAAGAGGAGTTTCACGCATAAAATTCGACAAAAGTCGCTTTCTGAACGTTCGTTCTGGAAAAAGACCGCCGAAAATTGAGGCGTTCAGAATTGTGATTTGACCCACAAAGGGGGCTTTCGTCTCACGATGCGGACGTGAGCGTCCATTGTTACTTGCAAGTTTTCATTGTTACGTTGCACACTTCAAATGTGAACAAGAACTCAACAGCACCTGCAACCGCAGAATATTGGCCCAGCACACCCGCTGCTGCCGACATGCGCTGTTGTCGAATGCACGCCTGACTTTCTACCCCACGAAGTTTTTAGGCATTCGCCCCCCAGCCCAGCGTCGGGCGCCCTCCCCAGAACTCATTGCGGGGAACCAAGCATTCGAGCCGCGATGACGGCCATTCACATTGAGGTAAGCATTCATGTCAGTTGCATCTGGATACGTCCACATCTCCGTCCGTAACGCCAACAAGGCCGGACAGGCCTCCGGCCTCCGCCAGGGGTTCGGCGCCCGCCCGGCGTTTCCCCCGGCCGGCCAGGGAAACAACTTTCCGGCCCCGGGCTACGCGCCCCAGGGATACAACCCCAATTCTTACGGCCAGTTGCGCGCTGTTCCGGCTGAGGAAGCCGCCCCGTTGACCGCCCCGACGCCCCTGCTGGCTCCCGCTCCCGGGACGTCCGTCCGCCCGGTGCCGAACGACAACGTGGCCCGCGGATTTGTCCTTTACATGGGGATTGACGAGGAAACCGCGGCTGCTGCCGGCACCTCCATAGCCAAGCTTGCCCAGGAGATCCGGGCCTACGCCCAGTCGCTCGTTTCCGGCGCTGAGAGCTACGCCGCCGTCGCAGTGGCGCCGGCCAGCGCCCAGGGTTCCGCGCTCGACGTCGTCCGCTCCACGTTCGGTGACCCCACCGTCAACACCCGGCAGCGCACTGAAACCGCGCGTCTCCAGCCGGCCCAGGATCCCCGTCCTTCCGGTGTCCTGATCGACCTCGCCCGCCGCGAAGTCCACCTCGACGGCGAATCCCTGAACCTGACGTTCAAGGAATTCGAGCTCCTCAACTACCTCGTGGAGAACGGAACCCGCACCGTGGGCCGCGACGAACTGCTCGAGGGCCTGTGGCGCAACGCCGAGGAAGTGCCGAACGAGCGCACCATCGACGTCCACATCCGCCGCCTCCGCTCCAAGCTGGGCCGCCTCGCCAACACCGTGCGTACCGTCCGCGGCCAGGGTTACCGGTTCTACGAGCACCCCGAAGTTGTTGTCTGGGCCGCTCCGGAATACTCGATCTAGCCTTAACTTCGTGCAAAAGCGTCCGTCCCCCTCAGCGGGAGCGGGCGCTTTCGCTTTCGCGCCACGATCCCTCGGCGCCTGCGCTCGCTTCCCCCCGCCGTCCCCCTCACCTCGCAAGCTCGGTCAGGGAACCCCGACGGCGGTGTTCGCGCAACAACGGCGCTTTCGGGATGTACCGCTGCGTTGCAGCGCCCTCTCCCACCCGAACTGCCGCTTTTGCGCGTCCGGCGCCAACGAGCATGTGCCTCCGCGGCTGGTCTTTTTGAACTCTATTGCCTTCTCTTCCTCCGGCGTAGGCTCGGATCGTTGATCCGACTATGAGGAGGAACCATGTCCGTCGCACGCATCACCACCTTGAGCGCCAACTCCAAAACCTCTTTTGACGACGCCATCAAGGAAGGCATTTCACGCGCCAGCAAGACACTGCGCGGTGTGTCCGGCGCCTGGGTCAAGGAGCAGAAAGTCGAAATCTCCGACGGCAACGTGGTGGCCTGGCACGTCGTGCTGGAAGTGACCTTCGTCCTCGAAGACTGAGTCGGCGCGCCCGGCTGCCGGTTGGTTGGGTAGTAGGGTGAGTCCATGAGCGGGCACCACAAGAAACGGCTGGTCATCATGCGCCACGCCAAGGCCGACTGGCCGGGCGGAGTGGCGGACCACGACCGGCCGTTGGAGGAGCGCGGGCACCGCGAGGCTCCGCTGGCCGGCAAGTGGCTGCTCAAGCACCACATCGTCCCCGACTTCATCCTGTGCTCAAGTGCGCTGCGTACCCGCCAGACCTGCACCTGGGTATGCAGCGAGCTGGGCGACAAAGCACCGACGCCGAAACTTGAGGACGGACTCTACGGCGCTTCGGGGCTGAGCATGCTTTCGGTGATCAACCACGTTCCGGACACCGTCACCACGCTGATGGTGATCTCCCACATGCCGGGCGTGCAGGACCTGGCCATGCACCTGGCGTCCCGGGATTCGAATCACGATGCCTACATGGACGCGGCAACGCGTTTTCCTACCAGCGGACTGACCGTCCTCGAGACGGAAAAATCCTGGGCGGAGCTGGACGGACAGGATGCGCGCATCACCCACTTCAAGGTCCCCCGCGCCCACTAAGCTCGGGCGGGGCGGTGGTGGGGCGGTGGCAGGGCGGTGGCAGGGCGGCACGGCAGGCAGCACGGCAGACTGGGCGCCTCACGTTCGGACCTGTCGCGGCGGCAGAAGTGAATGTCGGGCACCCGAGTAGTCTGTACCTGAGCGTCGTCTAGTGGGGAAGGGCCCGCCATGCTGATTTCTGGATTGACCCGGTGGCGGGACTACGTCCGGCGGTGCGCCGCCGTCGTCGTAGTCCTATCGCTTTTCCTTGCCGGTGCGCCACCGGCCCAGGCAGCGCCCTCAGGCGAACAGCTGTCCACGCGAGTGGTGACCGACCCGAACAATTCCTGGGTCCTGGTCAACAAGTCACGCCCCCTGAGCCCTGCCCAGTTCGTGCCGCCGGACCTGGTCCGCTGGAATGGGACGGGCCATCTGTTGCGCAGCCAGACCGCGGGCGCCATCAACCAGCTCTTCGCCGGGGCACGTGCCGCAGGGCACTCCCTGGAGGTCGTCAGCGCGTACCGGTCCTATGCCACGCAAAGCAGCCTCTACAGCTCCTACGTGCAGATGTACGGCCAGGCGTACGCTGACCAGATCTCGGCGCGGCCCGGCTACAGCGAACACCAGACGGGCCTGGCCGCCGACGTCGGCAATGTGGGCGGCGGCTGCGGGCTCACTGCCTGCTTCGGAACCACTCCCGGCGGGCGTTGGGTTGCTGCGAACGCCCACCGCTACGGATTCATAGTCAGATACCCATCGGGCTACACCAACATCACGGGCTACGCCTATGAGCCCTGGCACCTGCGCTACGTCGGCGTGCAGCTGGCCACGGCCATGAAGAGTCGGGGCATTCCCACCCTGGAGCAGTACTTCTCCGCGCGTCCGACCATCAAGAGCGGCGCTGACGTGCTTGCCGCCGACAGCAGCGGCGTCCTGTGGCAGTATCCGGCCAACGGACGCGGCGGCTTCGGGACCCGGGTGAAGATCGGACCGGGCTGGGCGGGCCTGAAATCCGGCTTCGTGGCCGACTGGAATTCCGACGGCGTCAACGACATCGTTGCCCAGTGGAACAACGGGACTCTCACCGTGTACCGGGGCAAGCTCACGGGCGGCTTCCTCAGTGCCATCAGGGTGGGCACCGCCGGCTGGCAGTCCATGAACATCACGGTGGGCAAGTGGCACAACGGCCACCGGTTCCCGGGCGTGGTGGGAACCGCTGCCGACGGCGCCATGTATTACTACCCGAACGCTGCCGGCGGAGCCCTCGGCACCCGGCTTCGGATCGGCCAGGGGTTCCAAGGACTCAAGCTGGTCATGGCCGACTTCGACAACGACCGCCGTCAGGACCTGCTGGTCACCAAATCAGGCGGCGACCTGGTGCTCTTCAGGTCCGACGGCGCGGGCAAGTTCGTGCCCGAAACCCGCCGGAAGGTGGGGAGCGGCTGGAATGCCGTTGCCCAGTCGCACGCCTCCTTTGGATTCCAGGGCCCGGGAACACGCGGCCTCACGGCCAAGGCCGCCGACGGCCGCCTGCTGTACTTCAGCCTCGGCAGCGGTCTGTTTACCGGCACCCGAACCGTGGGTCCGGGCTGGCAGACATTCAGCGTCTTCCGGTAACCCGGGGTTCGCGTGTGGCCAGTGGCCGGGCTGCCGGCTGGCGTGCGGCCGGCTGGCGAGCCGCCGGTTGCCGCGGGGCTGCCTGTCTGGGCCCCGGCTGGCGCGGGGGGACGGGGCGCCTGGTGGCCGGTCTGCCTCCGGAAGTTCCGGCGGGCGAGGACCGCCGCCTCTGAGCCGACGCGGACCGTCTCCGCTGCCGCCGGCCGGCCGGCCAGACGGCAGCGGCGAACAGCACCAGCAGCGTGACCGATCCGGAGGCGGCGGCAAGGTAAAAGTAGATGTCCGAATCCTTGGCGGTCACGGCTGGACCGAGCGCCGACGGATCCTGGTTGAAGGCAAGCCCCCACATACGCAGGAATGCGATGGAACACCCGATAGACAGGCTCGTTCCCGCGCCACCTGCCAGCAGGGCCAAGTAGCGGCGGCGGGCAAATGCTTCCGCCACCGATGCCATGTACCCCACCGCCACTAGTCCGAGGAACGTGACAAGTACGGCTTCTTCAAGGGTGATGGACGTTAGTACCAGCATGCCGAGGGCAGCGAAAAACGCTCCGATAGCGATCTTCCCGCTGTTACCCATGTGACTCATGGGACTAATCATCCATGAGGATCATGCTGCTGCAGGACGTAGCCGCGCATGATCGCCATGATGGCCGCAACACTTTGGTCACGGGTCCGCTCCGGGTTGTACGTCTGGCGGTCCAGGCCCACCACGAAGCACGCCCCGAAGATCGCCGTTTCCAGGCTTCCCCTGGAGATGGACGCATCCACCGGGTACTTCGCGGCCACGTCTTCAATGGCCGCGCCGATCACCGCCAGCAGACGTGCACGGAGTTCGGCGAACGTGTCCTGCCACTCGCTGGGCGTGCGCCAGTTCTCGCTCACCCAGAGCCGCGCGAAGGACGGGTACTCCGCCATGAAGTCCATGGCCTGGCCGATCATGGCGTCCATGCCGTCCAGGGGATCCGCCTTCTCACCCTTCACGCTGAGGAGCCTGGCCTCAAGGATGTCCACCCCGTGCCGCAGCAGTTGGGCGATCAGATCCGACTTGCTGCCGAAGTTGTAGTAGACCGTGCCCTTGGACACCCCGGCGGCGGCCGCGATCTCGTCCACGGTCACATTGGCTGCGCCGCGTTCGCCGATCAGCTCCATGGAGGCCTCGAAGAGCTTCTGTTTCGTGGCGTTGGTCCGTGCCGGACGCAGTTTTTTGGACCCAACGTCCGTAGTGGACCCAACGGCCGCGTCTTTCGAACCGGCGGGGTCTGCCTCGGATGTGGTCATACTGCGATCTCCGGTTTCAGGGTCTTAAGGGTCCAGAACTTGTGCTTGCGGACGGCCAGCGTTGAGAGCGCCAGTCCCAGCAAAGTGTAGCCAACCAGCCCCGCCACGGTGGCCGGGATCATGGACAGGTCGGCACCGTAGACGAGGTGCCGCATTGCGGTGACAACGTAGCCCATGGGCAGGATCTGGTGGGCCACGTGCAGCGGCTGCGGCGTGGTCTGCCACGGAAAGGTGCCGCCGGAGGAGACGAGCTGCAGGACCAGGAGAATGAGGACCACGAGCTTTCCGGGTGATCCCAGCAGCGCCACCACGCCCTGGATGATGGCGCTGAAGGCCATGGCCGCGGCGAGCATGAGAAGCCACATCAGCACCGGGTGGGCCGGATTCAGTCCCAGCCCGGCGTTAACCACGAGGGTCAGCAGGCTAGCCTGAAGTGCGGACACCGCCAGGAATGGCAGCCAGCCACCAATGGCGATCTTCCACGCCGGAGCGTTTGACGCGAGAGCGCGCTGGGTGACGGGACGCATGGCCTGGATCAGCATGAACACCCCGATCCAGAGCGCAAGGGTCAGGAAGAACGGAGCCAGCCCGGCGCCGTAGGAGCCGGCTTTCGCCTGCGAGACGTTACTGACGGCCACGGGATCGGAGATCACCTCCGAGATATCGCTTTTCTGCGTTGCATCCGGGTTCGGAATTTTGCTGGCGCCCTTCGCGAGCTCGCCTGCCAGCGTCCTGGAACCGTCTGCGGCGGTGCGCGCGCCGGTCTCAAGCTGCGCGGCACCGTCGTCGAGCTTCCGCGCCCCGTCCACGAGGCGTGCCGTACCGTCCACTGCGGACTGCTCTCCGGCGGCAAGAGTGGCTGAGCCTGCGGCGAGCTGGTCCGCCCCGGTGGAAGCCGCGGCGATGGCTTCCGTCAGGGCCGGTGCAGACGCGGCAAGCTTGGCAGCCCCGGCGCTCACAGCCGCGGAACCGTCGGAAAGCTGTTGGATCTGCGCCGAGTCCGTCTGGATCTTCCCCCGGGCCTCAGCGACGGGGCTGGAAGCGGCCGCGGCATCAAAATCGGCCAGCACCCTGGCTGACTGCTCCTGCGTCAGGACGCCGGCCGCGACCAGCCGCGCATTGGACTCCTGGACGCGGGTCCGGAGGCCGTTGTCTGCCGCTTCCAACTGTCCGACGACGTCTTGGACTTTCGTGTTCAGCGCCGCGTTGCCGGCGGCCACCTGCGCCGCGCCGTCGGCGAGTTGCTGCGAATCGGCAGGGAGCGAGGCGGTCTTGTCCCGCAGCTGGGCCAGGCCGCTGTTCAGCCGGCCGGCTCCCGCGGAGAGCTGCGTGGCGCCGTCGCGAAGTTTGACCTGGCCGTTATACAGCTCGGTGGCGCCCGCTTCAAGCTGGGTGGAGCCCTGGTGCAGGGTGGCGCTCCCGTCGCGCAGCCGCGCGACGCCGTCAGCCAGCTCACCTGCTCCGTGCGCCGCCTTGACCATCTGGGCATGGATCGTCCCGTAGCCAGTCAGGAGCTGGTTAGCGGTTTCTTCGCCGACCTCCTTCGCCACGGACGCGTGGACGGCGGTGGTCAGCTTGTCCACGATGGTGCTGAGGAGGTAGTTGTTGGCGTCGTTGGTGGTGACGTTGAGCATGGCCTGGCTTGCCGAATCGAAGCTGCCGGGCGAAGCCAGGTTGGCGGAAAAGTCGCGCGGAATCTTCAGTGCGAAGGCGTACTTTCCTTCGCTGACGCCCTGGTCCGCCTCTGCTGCGGAGTGGACGGACTGCCAGTTGAACACGTGCCCCTCGATGAGGCTGTCGGCGACCTTCTGGCCGGCCTGCAGCCGCGTCCCGTCGCTCGTGGCGGCGCCGGTGTCCTCCACCACCAGCGCAGCGTCGATCTGGTTCAGGTTCCCGTACGGATCCCAGTTCGCATAGAGGTACACGGCGCCATAGAGCAGCGGGACCATGGTCAGGGCAAGGATGGTCAGCTTGGGCAGCACCCCGCCGGTCATGCGCTTGAGTTCGGAACGGGCCAGCCGCAGCACAGTCACTTGGCGTCCTCGGTTTCGGCTTGTTTTTCGGTGGTTTCTTCTTCGTCCGGCCCGGCAGCGTTCGGCGCCGCAGCTTTCGGGACCGCAGTGCCGATCACAGCGTTGCCGATCGTCGCCGTCGGACCCGTCCAGCTGTCCGGGAGGGCAGTAACGGTCGCGATGACCGCGAGTGGCCGGCCGCCGTCGTACGCAAGCGCCTCAAGGCGGGGAAGCCAGTCAGCAGGGTCGGCACCGTGCCGGTCGGGGGAATCCAGGACCAGGAGGTCGGTCCGGGGATTGGCCAGCGCCAGGGCCGTGAGGAGTTCGGTGCGCCGCCGCGGCGGAAGCTGTTCCGCCCACATGTCCGAGATGTCCTCGAAACGGTTGATCTTGAGCCAGGGTTTGCTGAGCAGTGCTCCGCGGTAGCGGCGCGGGATGAGGGACAGATCCTCGGTGACGAGGTCCCGCACGCTCAGGTGCCGTTCGGGCTCGTTGACACCTGGGGAGTCCACCAATGCGCTGGCGAGGCGCAGCGGCTTGATCTTGGGCTGGCTGTCCCAGCTCACGGTTCCGCTGTCCGGTTTCATCCTGCCGCTGAGGGTAAGGGCCAGGGCCGTGCGCTGATCCTGACGGTCGCCGGTGACCAGCAGGAGTCCGCCGCGGATTGCCTGCAAGGACGTGGGCGGGAGCAGATCGTCCCGCCGGCCGTTCACGCGAAGCTGGTGTACGGAGAGCAAGTGGAGCCTTTCGCAGAGGTTGTCTGCATCAAGCCTAACTAAACTGACCAGTCAGTTCAAATAGAACGGAACACCTGTGACCCAAGAGACAGCGCGAACGAACACGTGAGGCCCCTAAATCCATGCTTGGGTTCTAGCGGTCGTTGCAACACCTGTTGGTTAGGTGGTTAGTAGTAAAGCACGTAAACGCTCGGCTGGGGTTTCCCAGCCGAGCGTTTTACGTGGCCGGCCGTTGAGTTTCTGAGCGACGAGTTCGAGGTCTTCGGGACCGTAG